>NC_009674.1:3577500-3877500 GCF_000017425.1 Bacillus cytotoxicus NVH 391-98 | reverse complement strand
TTATTAATCTTCTAAATGAACTGTGCGGCGCAAGGCTTACGTTTAATTATATGCGCGTCGGCGGCGTGAAGTGGGATGCGCCGGACGGTTGGATTCAAAAGGTTAGAGAGTTTGTTCCTTATATGAAAGAACAATTGAAAGGATATCATGATCTTGTTAGTGGAAATGAAATATTTGTAAATCGTGTGAAAGGCATTGGTATATATAGCGCGGAAGAAGCGATTTCCTATTCATTGAGCGGAGCAAATTTAAGATGTACAGGTGTGAAATGGGATATTCGGAAGGATGAACCGTATTCGATTTATAATCAGTTTGATTTTGATGTCCCTGTTGGGGAAGTAGGCGATGCTTGGGATCGGTATATGTGCCGCATGGCGGAAATAGAAGAGTCACTCAAAATTATTGAGCAGGCGGCTGAGCAGTTTCCGAAAGAAGGAAGTGTCATGGCGAAAGTGCCGAGGATTATTAAGGTTCCTAAGGGCGAGGCCTTCGTCCGCATTGAATCGCCGCGCGGAGAAATTGGCTGTTATATTGCGAGCGAAGGAAAGAAAGAGCCGTATCGTTTAAAGTTTCGCAGGCCATCTTTTTACAATCTGCAAATCTTACCGAAGCTTTTGAAAGGAGAAAATATCGCCAATTTAATTACGATTTTAGGCGGTGTTGATATTGTGCTTGGGGAGGTTGATGGCTAATGGTTGAAAGGCTGCTAGAGTCATCTGCAAGTTGGTCGAATTTTTTTATTTTCTTTGGGTTAGCTGTGCTTCTATTATTTGCAGTCCTCGGCTTTGTTACATACGGGATTTTAGCAGAACGAAAGGTGATGGGATTTATGCAAGGGCGGGTCGGCCCAAACCAAGTCGGGGGGCGTTTCGGATTATTACAAACGGTAGCGGATGTGCTAAAGCTTCTCTTAAAAGAAGATAGTATTCCGAAAGCGGCCGATAAACCGTTATTTATATTGGCACCGATCATCGCTTTTGCACCAGCCTTTATGGTATTGGCTGTTATTCCGTTTACATCTCAATTTCAGTTTGCTGATATCGGTGTTGGCCTTCTTTATTATATTGCTATTTCAGGAATTACAACGATTGGCGTTTTGACCGGCGGCTGGGCATCGAATAATAAATATTCTTTGCTCGGCGGGATGCGAGCAGCGGCGCAGATGATTTCCTACGAAATTCCTCTCGTTATGAGTGTAATCGGCATTGTCTTATTGACGGGTAGCCTAAATTTAAACGAAATCGTCGCATCGCAGGAAAAAGTTTGGTACATCTTTGCGCAGCCAATCGGCTTTATTATTTTCCTAATTGCGGCGGTTGCCGAATTAAATCGGACACCATTCGATTTACCTGAGGCAGAATCTGAACTTGTTTCTGGTTATCATACGGAATACTCTGGATTTCGCTGGGCCTTCTTTATGCTTGCTGAGTATGTGTATCTCTTTGGAATGGCTTCTTTAATGACAGTACTCTTCCTAGGTGGCTGGAACCCGGTACTCTTTCTTGACTTTATTCCAGGTGCTGTATGGTTTGCACTCAAATTTAGTGCGGTTGTCTTTTTATTCATTTGGTTCCGTGTTACATTCCCTCGTATGCGGGGGGATCAGTTAATGGAGTTTGGCTGGAAGGTACTATTACCGATTGCATTGGCTAATATCTTTTTAACGGCATTGATTAAGGAGTTGTTCTTCTAATCTGTGAGGAGGTGCCAGCAAGAGATGAAAGGGTTATTGAAAGGATTGAAATATACGCTAAGTAATTTGAGCAAGAAAAAGGTGACATACGATTATCCAAATCAACCATTGCCACTGCCAGATCGGTTTCGCGGCATTCAAAAATTCTATCCGGAAAAGTGTATTGTTTGTAATCAATGTGCCAATATTTGTCCGACCAATTGTATTCAGTTAACCGGAAAAAAGCATCCAGATCCTACGAAAAAAGGGAAAATCATTGATACGTATGATATTAATTTTGAAATTTGTATTCTATGTGATTTATGTACGGAAGTGTGTCCGACAGAGGCTATTGTTATGACAAATAACTTTGAACTAGCGGAGTATACACGTGATGATTTATTTAAAAACTTGCAATGGTTAGATGAAAATGATGAAAACGTTAGAAAGGAGAATAAGGCATGACCGGTGAGTTGATTGCATTTTTTATATTATCTTTCACTGCGGTTATGGGCGGAGTGTTTATGCTGAATGTAACGAAAGTAATGCATATGATGCTTGCCCTTGTTTTTACATTTCTCAGCATTGCAGGTTTATATTTCCTTCTAGCGGCTGAGTTTATAGGGGTAGCACAAATTTTAATCTACTCCGGAGCCATTACAATTATTATGATCTTTGGCATTATGTTAACGCGGCATGATGCGGAGAATGAGTCAAGGATTAGTCTTCGCAAAATAATTGTTTTCCTCGCAGTTATGTTATTTGGAACAGTGATGTACTTTGCGGTTCATAACATCGACTTTGCAAACCAAAATACACAGGATATTTTACCTCTTCATGAACAAAACACACTTCAAATTGGTACCCTTTTGTATTCGAAATATGTAATTCCATTTGAATTAGCATCAGTGATCTTACTTGTCGCACTTGTTGGGGCGATTGTTCTTGCTAAGAAGGATGAAGAAAAGGGGGATTCTCATGAATAGTGTCCCCGCTTCGGCCTATTTAACTTTAGCAATTATTTTATTTTGCATCGGTTTATTTGGGGCTTTAACAAAACGAAATACGGTTATTGTTTTAGTCTGTATGGAACTGATGTTAAATGCCGCAAATTTAAACTTAGTTGCCTTTAGTAAGCTTGGTTTTTTTCCGAACTTAACAGGGCAAATCTTTTCTTTATTTACGATGTCTGTTGCGGCGGCAGAAGCAGCGGTTGGACTCGCAATTTTGATTGCACTATATCGCAATCGTACAACTGTTAATATCGATGAGATGGATAAGTTGAAAGGTTAATTCTAACTGAAAAGGGGGAAGGAAACGATGATCGATTATGCATGGCTCATACCGCTTTTCCCGCTTGCTTCGTTTATGTTACTCATTTTATTTGGGAGGAAATTAAAAGGAATTAGCAGCCTCCTTGGCAGCCTTTTCGCATTTCTTTCGCTAGTGGGTGCGGTAATCGTCTTGTTAGAACGCTTTTCCTCAGAGAATGTCAAGCACACTTGGTTATGGCTAAAGGCTGGGAGTGTGGACATTTCATTTGGATTTGAGGTGAATGCATTGAATGCGTTAATGCTCCTTATTGTGACTACTGTCAGTTTTCTTGTACATGTGTATGCAAAAGGATATATGCAAGGCGACGAACGTTTGTCAGTCTTTTATGCGTATCTTGGATTATTTACATTTGCGATGCTTGGGCTTGTAATTTCAACAAATCTATTGCAACTTTACGTGTTTTGGGAGCTTGTTGGTCTCGGTTCCTTTTTATTAATTGGATTTTACTTTTTTAAAGAAGAGGCAAAAGCAGCTGCCCAAAAAGCTTTTATTATGACGCGCATTGGCGATGCCTGCTTATTTATCGGGATGATTCTTCTTTTTTGGCAAGCGGGCAGTTTTGATTATGATGTTATTTTTAAAGCAGTACAAACGGAGGCTATCTCTCCTTCTATCATTACACTTACAGCGCTTTTCATATTTATTGGTGCCGTGGGGAAATCGGGACAATTTCCATTGCATACGTGGCTACCGGATGCAATGGAAGGGCCTACGCCAGTTTCAGCACTTATTCATGCGGCGACGATGGTCGCGGCCGGCGTCTATTTAGTTGCGGCGATGTTTCCGCTTTTCGTAGCCAGCCCTGTAGCTATGCAGACCGTAGCAATTGTGGGAGGATTTACGGCGATTTTTGCGGCGTCCATTGCTCTTGTACAAACAGATATAAAACGCATTCTAGCGTATTCTACAGTAAGTCAGCTCGGTTATATGATGCTTGCACTTGGTTCAGCGGGATATGTCGCTAGTATCTTTCATTTAACGACACACGCCTTTTTTAAGGCACTTCTGTTCTTAGCGGCTGGAAGTGTCATTCATGCGGTGCATACACAAAACATTCATGAGATGGGCGGCTTACAAAAGAAGATGAAAGTTACAGGACTACTCTTTTTAGTCGGTACATTTGCAATTAGTGGCGTTCCGTTTTTTTCAGGCTTTTTTAGTAAAGACGAAATTTTAATGGCAACGTGGATGCACGGCAATTATGTTTTATTTGTCCTCGCCATTTTAGCAACGTTCTTAACGTCCTTTTATATGTTTCGTTTATACTTTCTTGTCTTTACCGGAGAAGAGAGAGCGAAGAGGGAAGTACGTGAGTCTCCGCGGATTATGACATTGCCGATGACTGCTCTTGGAGTATTCGCTGTTGCAATAGGATACATTCATACACCTTGGTTCGGAACATTTCTTGGAGATTGGCTCATAAAGGATGTTTCATTTCAAGTAGCACAAGGACACGGGCCAGCTTGGATTATGGTCATAGCAACGCTCGTCTCTTTTGGAGGAATTCTCCTTGCCTATTTGATGTATAACAAGCGCTCTCTTTCTAGAGATTGGGCTGGGGGAGAAGGAACAATTCTATCTCATCTACTTATAAAAAAATATTATATAGATGAAATATATCATGTGACGGTGTTGCCGATTGTAAAAGGGATTGCTTATACACTTCACCTTTTTGAAGTATGTATTGTGGAGGGAATTGCAAAGCTCATCCAGAGCCTCGTTAAAGGGGGGAGTTACGGGGGATCAAAACTTCAAAACGGTAATGTACAAGTGTACGGAACGGTGACTGCTATTTCTTTGGCAGCATTGGTTGTCATTTTGTTATATACAGGGGGGGATTGGCAATGAGTGCTTTCTTATTATCTTTCTTCATTTTCTCCCCACTTCTTAGTATCTTCTTACTTCTATTTACACCAAAAACAAAGGTACGTGCGGTGCGCGGGATTGGCTTGTTTGGCACGATGCTTCCGCTTGGAACAGCGATTCTTTTAGCGTGCGCATATGCTTCTGGGAAGAATTTAGCCATTTTTTCAGAAAGGGTAAAATGGATTCAATTTGGCAACTTTCCTGAATTAGACAAAAGCTTATTTATCATTGACTATGAACTTGGAATGGATGGTTTTTCCCTAGTAATGATGATGTTAGCTTCACTTTTAGTCATGCTTGCGGCGCTGACGGCTTTTTCCATTCAGCATCAGGTGAAGGCTTTTTATATGCTGTTATTAATGCTTGAAATTGGAGTGCTTGGCGTTTTCGCGGCAGAAAACTTATTTTTATTCTTTATTTTCTTCGAGATTACATTACCGCCGATGTTTTTGCTAATTGGAAAATGGGGGAAGTTGTCGAGCGAACAGGCAGCGTATAGCTATTTAATATATAACGGAATTGGTTCAGCGATTTTACTTATTATTTTCTCCATTTTGTTTGCTAAAACGGGCACAACAAATTTTGAAGAGTTGAAGACGATTTTGGCAGGGACGGATTCATCATTTTTTAATGGGATGTCTCATTCGCTCCAGCTCAGCATATTTATCGCACTGATGCTTGCGTTTAGTATTAAGTTACCGTTGTTTCCGCTACATCGATGGATGGTGAATGTACATGTGGAAGCACATCCGGCAGTTGTGATGATACATGCGGGTGTGCTACTAAAAATTGGGGCGTACGGTATGATTCGTTTTGGAAAAGGACTATTCCCGGAGCAATTTCAAAGCTTTGCTACCATCTTGGCTATTTTAGGTGTAGTAAATTTTTTATACGGTGCTTTCCTTGCTTTCATTCAAACCGACTTCCGAAAGGTGCTGGCCTATTCTAGTATTTCGCATATGGGAATTGTGCTAATTGGACTTGCAGCACTGAATGCAGCAGGTGTACAAGGGGCGCTCTTTCAAGTCGTGTCGCACGGTTTAATTGCCGCGCTACTCTTTTTCCTACTTGGCGTAATTGAAGAACGATTTGGTACGTCGCACATTACGAAGCTTGGAGGCCTTGCAAAACAAGTTCCAATACTTAGTGCATGTTTATTGGCAGGAAGCATGGCTTCGCTTGGATTGCCGGGAATGTCTGGATTTGTAAGCGAATTTCTTGCTTTTCTCGGTCTATTCCAAGAGAAGCCAATTGTAGCCGCAGTTGGAGTGCTTGGCATTATATTAACAGCTGCATATGTTTTAAGAGCAACTTTACAAGTAACGTTTGGGAAGCGGGAATTAGAAGGAAAGCCAGATATGCGTGGTTGGGAGTACATTCCGGTTCTTTTGCTACTTGCATGTATCATAACAATCGGTGTGTTGCCGGATTTATTAGGAGAACCACTTCAAGATACACTAAAAACATTGGGGGTGAGATAGGATGGATATGGAGGTATTGTTTCGGTTACCGTGGCATCTTATGGTTCCGGAGTTTATT
Organism: Bacillus cytotoxicus NVH 391-98; assembly: GCF_000017425.1. Classification (GTDB taxonomy): domain Bacteria; phylum Bacillota; class Bacilli; order Bacillales; family Bacillaceae_G; genus Bacillus_A; species Bacillus_A cytotoxicus. The sequence continues at coordinate 3,871,088 of NC_009674.1, read as the reverse complement.
CTTCTTGGCGGAGCCATTCTTCTCTCGCTTCTTGATTTGTTTTTTAAGGTAAATCAAAAGTACGTATCATTTGGAGCCATTCTTACCGCGGGTTTCTCATTTTTTGCGCTCATTATGCTCTATGATGAACCAGCAGGAGCCATTTTGGACGGTTCCTTCGTATTAGATGGCTTTTCGAAAGGATTTAAAACATTACTCTTAGTGGGAGCGCTCCTCGTTTTATGTATCGCGATAAGCGACGATAAAAAAGAGCCGATTCCATATAAAGGAGAATATTACTACTTATTTCTCATGGCGATACTTGGTGCGATGTTTATGGCATCTAGCATCGATTTTATTACACTCTTTATCAGTTTAGAGCTGCTTTCTCTTTCATCGTATATTTTAGTAGGAATTCGAAAGAAAAGGCGTGCTTCAAATGAGGCTGCGATGAAATATGTGATTAATGGAGGAATTGCATCAGCTATTACGTTGTTTGGAATGAGTTATGTATATGGTATGACAGGATCAACAAATATAGTGGAAATGCAGCGTGTTCTTGCTGGAGGTGTGGCAGGTAGTATTCAACTCTTATTAGCACTTGCCTTCTTATTAATGTTCGTCGGATTATCATTTAAAATTGCAACGGCACCATTTCATATGTGGGCGCCGGATGTATACGAAGGGGCACCGACACCAGTAACAGCGTTTCTCGGAACAGTTTCTAAAATTGCTGGATTCATTATGATTGTACGGCTATTCTTGATGACATTTGCAAGCGTCACAATCCAAGGGAAGGAAGAAACACTGTTTCATTATATGAGTGTCTATATTGCTATTTTAGCAGGGGTTACGATGATTATTGGTAATGTGATTGCATTAAAGCAACATAATATAAAGAGATTATTTGCTTACTCCGGAATTGCTCATGCTGGTTATTTACTCGTTCCGCTAGCGGCGCTATCTCCTTTTACAATGGACAGTATGTGGTTTTATATGCTTGCCTATTTCTTGATGAATGCCGGAGCATTTGCGATTATTCACACATTAATTTTACAAAGTGAGAATGAAAATATAAACATTTTCTCTGGTTTATACAAACGTTCACCATTTCTAGCGATGATGATGACAATTTTCATTTTATCTTTAGCGGGTATTCCAGGAACAGCTGGTTTTATTGGGAAAGTAAATATTTTCTTAGGGGCATTTGTAATAGAGGCGCCTTATTACGTACTTGCATCTGTAATGATGGGAACAACGGTTATTTCCTATATATATTATTTCCGAATTTTACAGCAGATATTTTTTCGGAAAGGAAATGAAGGGGACAGAGTGCACATTCCGATAAGTGTAAAAGCTGTCGTTTGCTTCTGCGCATTCGCAACTGTCATGCTCGGAGTTTTACCAGCGATTGGCTACAATTTCTTTCATGACTATTTTCCGCTTATGAAGGATTTCTTCTTTACAGGGAACATGGTACAATAGTGAAATAAAAAAGTGTAGAGCGATTCCTCTACGCTTTTTATTTGCATGCAAACGCGCACGTAGAAACATGATTTCTCGTTTTTTGAAGGCTATGGCGCCTATATATACGAGAAAAAGTATAATGGCTTCTAGCGTTAGGAGTGCACTGCACATCTTAATCATGAAAGCCGGTCAAAAAGGGGTCGATTTTTTTGGCGCAACTTTTAGGGCAACAAGCACTGATTGCAATGGTGTCGCATTTATTGTTTATTACCATTACATGGTGGGCTTTGCAAGGAATTCATATCGAACGCCTAATGAAATCTGGAAAAGTACTGCAAATAAGAATCTTACTTATTCTTGTTACAATTGCAATTGGTACGTCTGTAAGTAACTTCTTTCTTGATTATTTAGGGTATTCGAAGAGTTTAACGTATTTGGTAAAGTAAGGGTATAGAACCTTCTATCTCCGTTAAGAATGGAGATAGGAGGGGATGAAACTTGAAGAGTTTAAAAACGATTCTTATCGTTGTCGGAATCATGGTTGTATTCTTAGTCGGATATAAAGGGGTTAAACCGATAAACGATGAAGAGAAAATGGAAAGTATGATCGCCGCTCTTGAAAAGAATGGAGCAAAAGTGGAGCGATGGTCATGGTTAGCGCGGGAGACGAAAACAATTTCTAACATACATACGTTTCAAAAATTGTTAAACGATGTAAAGGAAAAAGCAAATGTTCGGAAGTGGGAATTGGAACAATCTCACGATGGATATAAAGCAACGGCACATAAAAAATTTTCTTCTTATGAAGAACGAATAGTAGTCACTTGGAGTAAGAAAAATACTAAAGAAAACACTTTCATTATCTTTGAAGTAAGCGGGGAAAAATGGGATCCAAAAAACATTCGAAAAATGGATACAATTTTTAGTACAAAACCTATAATTTACACTTGTGTTAAGGGTGTACTGAATGATAAGATTGAAGGTGTTTTGCAAAATAAAACCAATCAGGTTTTGAAAGATCTTTCAGCAAGAGCGATCGAAAAAATAGAAGAAAGAGCATTTGTGTCAATCTCCGCATATAATAAAAAGTGGAATGACGCTCTTTCAACAAATAAAGAGAAAATAAATGTGCAAATAGCAATACGTTCTACAGACAACAAAGATACAATTGTGGTTGGCACACCGATCATAACTTCTGAGTATTGAATGAATAGATATTGAAAAAAGGACACGGAGGGGAATAAATTGGAAAAAATCATCGTCCGTGGCGGAAAGCGGTTGAACGGCACAGTGCGTGTTGAGGGCGCGAAAAATGCTGTATTACCTATAATCGCTGCAGCCCTATTAGCGAGTGATGGAAAGAATGTACTATCTGAAGTACCAGTATTGTCTGATGTATACACAATCAATGAGGTATTACGTCATTTAAATGCTGAAGTCGTATTTGAAAATAACCAAGTAACAATCGATGCTTCAAAAGAGTTAAAAATTGAAGCGCCGTTTGAATATGTACGTAAAATGCGTGCATCTGTCCAAGTAATGGGGCCATTATTAGCACGTAACGGTCGCGCTCGCATTGCTCTTCCTGGTGGATGTGCAATCGGTTCACGTCCAATTGACCAACATTTAAAAGGCTTCGAAGCAATGGGAGCAAAAGTAAAAGTTGGTAATGGATTCGTTGAGGCATACGTAGAGGGAGAACTAAAAGGTGCAAAAATTTACTTAGACTTCCCAAGCGTAGGTGCAACAGAAAATATTATGTCTGCTGCTGCATTAGCAAAAGGGACAACAATTATTGAAAACGCTGCGAAAGAACCGGAAATTGTCGACTTAGCGAACTTCTTAAATGCAATGGGTGCTAAAGTACGCGGAGCTGGAACGGGAACAATTCGCATTGAAGGCGTTGATAAATTATATGGTACGCACCACTCTATTATTCCTGACCGTATTGAAGCGGGAACATTTATGGTTGCAGCAGCAATTACAGGTGGTAACATCTTAATTGAAAATGCAGTACCAGAACATCTACGCTCTGTTACGGCGAAAATGGAAGAAATGGGTGTAAAAGTGATTGAGGAAAATGAAGGGTTACGTGTTATCGGTCCAGACAAATTAAAAGCCGTTGACATTAAAACAATGCCTCACCCAGGATTCCCAACAGATATGCAATCACAAATGATGGCATTATTATTACAAGCTGATGGAACAAGTATGATTACTGAGACGGTATTTGAGAACCGCTTCATGCATGTTGAGGAATTCCGTCGTATGAACGCGGATATTAAAATTGAAGGTCGCTCTGTTATTATGAACGGACCGAATAATTTACAAGGTGCAGAAGTAGCAGCAACTGACTTACGTGCAGCAGCTGCGTTAATTCTAGCTGGTTTAGTAGCAGAAGGTCACACTCGTGTAACCGAACTAAAGCATCTAGATCGTGGATATGTAAACTTCCATAAGAAACTAGCTGCATTAGGTGCAACGATTGAACGTATCAATGAACAAATGGAAGAAGTGAAAGAACAAGAAGTTTCTGATCTTCATGCATAATGATAATAGTCCCTATGTCTCATGACTGGGGGCTATTTTTTGTTCTATTACTGTTATAGTCAATTATCCCATGACTTATGCATGTCTTACTTAAAAAATTTAGAAAATTTAATAAGTAAAATAGAAAGTAAGACTTGTTCTAAAAATCTCCCATTCCCCATAGAAATAAAATGAATCTAATTTTATAGCGGGGGAAAAAGATGAAAATTTCAAAGCCACTTTTCATTACAATGGCGCTCTTAATAACGCTTGTTATTATTGTGCCAGCCATACTTGTCATTCCATACGCAAAAACGAAAGTAAGTCAGCCGTCTAAAAATCCTCCAGTCGTTCAAAATGTGCCAGCTCCTCAGAAGGTAAATACTGCTGTTCAAGTGTCAGTATATCGCGATGCCAAAAAAAGTGTCGAGCAGTTACCGCTAGAAGAATATGTTACGGGCGTTGTAGCATCTGAAATGAATGCAAGCTTCGAGTTAGAGGCATTAAAAGCACAGGCACTAGCAGCTAGAACATTTATCGTACAGCGTATGTTAAGCGGTGCGAAGAAACAGAATGCAGATGTAACAGACACGGTGAATGATCAAGTATACAAAAGTAAAGAAGAATTAAAGAAGATATGGGGTAAGGACTATGAGAAGAATTTGAAAAAGGTTGAAGAAGCTGTATCGAAAACGGCCGGACAAGTTTTAACGTATGAAGGTAGCCCGATTACAGCTTCTTTCTTTTCAACGAGTAATGGACGCACGGAAAATGCTGCAGATTATTGGGGAAATGATTACCCGTACTTAAAGAGTGTGGACAGTCCATGGGATCAAGCTTCGCCGAAATTTACGAGTGAACAAACATTTACTGTAGCTGACTTTCAAAAGCGACTTGGGGTAAAGATACTGGAAAACGGAAAAGTCGGTAATATTCAAGAGCGCACAGAAGGAAAACGTGTAAAAGGTGTCGAGTTTCAAGGGAAAGTATTAACAGGGAAAGAAGTGCGAACAAAGCTTGGCTTACGCTCCTCTGATTTTACATGGAAACAACAGGGGAATCATATTGTCGTTACAACGAAAGGATACGGACATGGTGTTGGCATGAGTCAATATGGTGCGAATGGAATGGCAAAAGAGGGAAAAGAGTATACAGAGATTGTTGCGCATTATTATAAAGGAATCGAAATTAAAACGTTAAATGACTATGAAGGCAAGTTAATGGCGAAAAATTAAGTGACAAGGGATTCATGATACGTAAGTGTTGCTCGTTTAACAATAGATCGATGATTTGAAACAAAAAGGAGTTCATCTACATGAGCTCCTTTTTGTAATGGGAAAATATCATAATTTTCCGTGTATTGTTTGATATAATAAGATAAAAAACTCATCTGGAGGAGAAAAGATGGCGTTACTCGAGCTAAAACAACTAGGGAAGACAAATCAGTTGCCGGTTATAGATATGAGCGTTGAAAAAGGACAATGCGTTGTACTGCAATGTAATAATCATACTGCTAAAGTATTGCACCGCATTATCATTGGGGAAGAAGATGCTTCTTCCGGAACGGTATTATTTGAAGAAGAGCCAATTCGCAAAAGTGCATATTCCCGCATTGGATTTTGTTTTTTAAAAGATGAAGCATATAACCGTTTGAAAGTGAAAGAATATCTTTCCTTTTTGTCTGGATTGTATGACTCAAATATTGACATAGAAGAAATTGTAAAATGCGTTGGATTGCTCGATAAGTTGGATACAAAGATAGAGAAGCTATCATTTTCTGAAAAGCGTCGCCTTCATATTGGGAGAGTGATGGTTCATAATCCGGATTTAATTATTTTAGAAGAACCAGAGCAAAATGTAGATATTGAAAGTACAATTATCATTCGCAAGGCAATTATGAAGATGAAAGAGAACGGAAAAGCCATTTTTATTACATCGTCCTTTTTATCTGATGCACTCTCCTTAACGGAGGATGTATACATATTAAATCAAGAAGGTGTAAAAAAGATTGAATTTGAACAGGAAGAAGTAGAAGAGAAAGAGGAAGAAAAAGGGGTTCAAATGATTCCGCAAATGAAATTGGAAAGAATTCCGGCAAAAGTGAACGACAAAATTATTTTGTTGGATCCGATGGAGATTCATTTTATTGAAACGCAAAGTGGTACAACTCATATTCATGTTCATGAAGAAGATTTTATATGTACATTAACATTAAGTGAGTTAGAAAATAGATTAAAAGGATTCGGTTTCTTTCGATGTCACCGATCGTACCTTGTGAACTTACAACGTGTAAGAGAAGTCATCACTTGGACGCGAAATAGTTTCAGTTTAATTTTAGATGATGATCGCAAAAGTTCCATTCCGCTTTCAAAAGGAAGAATGGATGAATTGAAAGATGTCATTGGACTATAAATGATGCTCTAGTAGAGCCGAAATAGGATGCATTCACCGGTAAAAATACTCCTTTTACCGGTATTTTACTGCGTAAACCTTTTGTTTTTCATATGATTAGGTCAGAAGCAGCGAACCTAGCAAGCTGAGGTGGCAAACGAGCCTGCCGAAGCGAAATAATCTAGAAAAGAAAACGAAGGGGATGACGAAATGACATTGGCAATTGAAATGAAAGATGTAATGAAAACCTTTGATAAAAAAACAGCACTTCGAAATGTCAATATTGAGGTAAAACAAGGAGAAATTTTCGGTTTCCTTGGACCGAGTGGATCAGGGAAAACAACGACAGTGAAAATTTTAACCTCTCAGTTACTCCATAGTGTTGGAACAGTGAGAGTATTAGGGGCGGATATTACAGGGCCAAGCAGCATTGACTATAAGCGAATGGGTATTTTAACAGATAATAGCGGCCTATATGAAAGGCTTAGCATTTATGATAATTTATTATTATTTTGTGACTTATACGATTGTAAAAAGGAACGAATTGATGAAGTACTCACGCAAGTGAACTTAATAGAAGATAAAAAAACACAAGTGAAGAAGTTATCGAAAGGGATGAAGCAGCGTGTCACATTAGCGAGAGCCATTCTGCATAAACCAGATATTCTCTTCTTAGATGAACCAACATCAGCACTTGATCCCGCAAACGTCCAAAACATTCATCATATCTTAAAAGACTTAAATAAAGAGGGGACAACTATTTTCTTAACAACGCACAACATGGATGAAGCAGAAACGCTTTGTGACCGTATTGCCTTCTTATGCGGCGGGGAGATTGTAGCGCTTGATACGCCCGAAAATCTTCGCTTACAATATGCGAAAGACAAAATTGAAGTTGTATTAAAAGATAAGAAAAAAGAAACGGTACAAAAAGATGAAATAGGTGCAAAACGTATTTCGGAATGGATGAAAAATGGGGAACTACTATCGATTCATTCCTATGAACCAACTTTAGGAGAGATTTTTATTGAAGTAACTGGGAGGGATTTAGCATGACATTTTCAAGTAAACGATTTTCAGCTATTTTACGTAAAGAGATGCAGGATTTAAAGAATAATGCACAAATTTTACTGATGGCCCTTATGCCGCTAGGATTAGCGCTTTTCTATAAACAACTGGGGGGCGGAAAGGAATTTATGGGCGGAATTGTTGTTGTTATGGTTATGAGCATGGTTACAACAATTGCGCAAGCTACTTTAATTGCTGAAGAAAAAGAAAAACATACATTGCGCGTGCTCATGCTCTCGCCTGCATCTCCCCTTGAAATCATTGCTGGTAAATCATTACCTATCGTCATTTTTAGCATCTTGTTAAATATTATTAGCTTAGTATTATTAAATGCTTTGCAAGGCAGTATTTTCTTGCTGTTAATGATTTTTATAATCGGAACGTTATTATTTATGGTGTTTGGATTTCTCATTGGTTTACTATCGAAAAATTTAGTACAAGTGTCTGTAATAGCAACACCTATTTCGATGTTTTTGTTTGTGGCGCCGTTTTTAAATGAAATGATTAAGAACGAAATCTTAAAAAAGATAACAGCGTATTTACCGACGACGCATATTTTGGAAGCCATTGTAAGTGTAGTAGAGGGGAAAGGTTTCTCAGCCATTCAATTCAACGTATGCAATATTGCGATTTGGCTCATGATAACTGTCATCGCTGTTCTCGTTATTTATAAAAAGAAACAATTAGACTAAAAACTGAGCCAAACTGCTCAGTTTTTTCTTTTTTCATCATTTCCCCGGAAATTCCGCAAATACTATACATATTTTTACAGATTTTGTCGAAAAATAATTTGTTATAGGTTGTATAGGATGAAGGAATCTTGTTCAAAATGATTGCTGAGGTGATGATAGAATGCGAGGAAGGAATAGTAAAAAGTCGCGAAAAGTAGTTCATTTATTTCAAAAACGCTGGGTATTTCCGGCAATATACATTGCTTGTGCGGCAGTCATTTTGTCAGTTGCTCTATGGTTTCAGGCAGCAAATCCAAAGAAAGCGCCAAATCATGAGGGAGCAACGCCGTATAATCAAGCAGAAGATCCAGGAATTCCAGTAACGAAGTCTTCTGAAGTTGTGAAAATGCCAGCTGCAGCAAATGCAGAAGTAGTAGTACAGAAGAAGTTTTATGAGGATGGAGCATCGGAGAAAGAGCAAGAACAAGCACTAGTCTTTTATAACAACACATATTCTCCAAACAAAGGAATTGATATCGCTGCCAAGAATGGGAAAGAGTTCGATGTGACCGCAGCTTTAAGCGGCACAGTAACAAAAGCAGAAAAAGACTCATTACTTGGTTATGTTGTAACAGTGGATAATGGAAATGGTGTTACAACATATTATCAAAGCTTAGGTAGTGTAAAAGTAGAAAAAGGTGCAAAGGTTGCACAAGGTGAAGTATTAGGAAAATCCGGCCTAAGTGCGATGAATAAAGAAGCAGGTTCTCATGTTCACTTTGAAGTACGTAAAAATAGTGTGGCTGTTAACCCAGAGAGCTACTTAAATAAATCTGTAGCGGACATTAAAGTAGAAGCAGGCGAAACGAAAGCAACAAGCGGTGCTGTAAATAAAACTGAGGATAAACAGCAAAGCAAAGATAAGTCTACAAGTGGCACGTCTGAAGAAAAGGGTAAAACGGAAAATAAGTCCACAAATAGCCAGCCTGAAGAGAAAGGGCAAAAAGAGGATAAATCTACAAATAGCAATCTGGAAGACAAGCAGCAAAAAGAAGAAAAATCAACAAATGATTCTACACAATCATCTAGCAATTCTTCTACACAACAATAATACAATAAAAAATCAATCCGACTTTCGAGGATTGATTTTTTTATTTTTATATACAAGTAACCAATTGCAAGGAAAGAATGGCAAGAACAAGGAAAAATAACGGTATTCTCGAATATATATGTCTAAAAGGAGGGGATTACTCTGTCATTTGTATTTGTTCTGACAAGTGTCATGATTTTATTGTTCGTTTTATTTACTTTATATTATTACATTACTAGCAAGAAGGAAGTTCCCCACCATCAATTATTAGAAGAAGAATATGATCATGAAGAATGACGCTCTTTTTTTAGGAGTGTCATTTTTTTGACCGAGAAAATTGTCATTGTTAACGTATTTCTCACACAAATTTGTAATTTTTCTTCACTTAGTCCGCAAAAATAGCGAACATGTAGCATATATCAGTAAGGCGGGCAATACAATGATATAAACCAAAGCAAAGAGAGTGTTTGAGGTGAGAAATCGTGAGGCATTTCAGTATAAATCCTAGAATATTTAACGCTTACAAACAGCACTCGAATTTACTTCTTAGTCGTATGCAGCGAGTCTCATTTCACGCTTCTCACATCCAATTTAGGGAGGCGAGTGGTGTGCACGATTACATCAAAGAGAGAACTATCAAGATTGGTAAGTATATCGTGGAGACAAGAAAGACAGTGCGTGTAATCGCAAAGGAATTTGGGGTATCAAAAAGTACAGTCCATAAAGATTTAACAGAGCGTCTGCCAGAAATTAATCCAGAGCTTGCAAATGAAGTAAAGGAAATTCTTGATTATCATAAGTCAATTCGTCATTTGCGTGGAGGGGAAGCAACAAAACAGAAATATAGAAAAGAAGATACAGAAAGAACCGTGCAACAATAAAAGACTAGAAAGCAAACATTCCTTATGCATTTCTTCGTAATTTTAAGAAGAATTCTTTTTGCGAATATTACGTTTCTGTTAAATTTATGATAAAATCAGAAATTAGGTGTAAAAGAATTCGGGTGCAACCTGACTTTGAATATTGAGGAGGAAAACATAGGAATGTTTGCGAGAGATATCGGAATTGACCTAGGAACGGCTAACGTATTAATTCATGTAAAAGGTAAAGGTATTGTATTAAATGAACCATCAGTTGTGGCAATTGATCGTAATACTGGCAAAGTATTAGCGGTGGGTGAAGAAGCAAGAAGTATGGTAGGACGTACACCTGGTAATATTGTAGCGATTCGTCCGCTGAAAGATGGTGTAATTGCAGATTTTGACATTACAGAAGCAATGTTAAAACATTTTATTAACAAACTGGATGTAAAGAGCTTCTTTTCAAAACCTCGTATTTTAATTTGTTGTCCAACAAATATCACATCTGTAGAACAAAAAGCAATTCGTGAAGCTGCTGAACGTTCAGGTGGAAAAACAGTCTTTTTAGAAGAAGAACCAAAAGTAGCTGCTGTCGGTGCTGGTATGGAAATCTTCCAGCCAAGCGGAAACATGGTTGTTGATATTGGTGGAGGTACAACAGATATTGCCGTACTTTCAATGGGTGATATTGTTACCTCTTCCTCTATCAAAATGGCTGGTGACAAGTTTGATATGGAGATTCTAAACTATATTAAACGTAAGTATAAACTATTAATCGGGGAACGTACATCAGAAGATATTAAGATCAAAGTCGGTACAGTATTCCCTGGTGCACGTAGCGAAGAGCTTGAAATTCGTGGACGCGATATGGTAACAGGCTTACCACGTACAATTACAGTATGTTCAGAAGAAATTACAGAAGCATTAAAAGAAAACGCAGCAATCATTGTACAAGCAGCAAAAGGTGTATTAGAGCGTACTCCACCAGAATTATCTGCAGACATCATTGACCGCGGTGTAATCTTAACAGGTGGCGGAGCATTATTACACGGCATTGACATGCTTCTTGCTGAAGAATTAAAGGTGCCAGTATTAATCGCTGAAAACCCAATGCATTGCGTAGCTGTTGGTACAGGTATTATGCTAGAAAATATTGATAAATTGCCGAAGCGTGCGTTGAAATAAGTCGAAAAAGAACTGAGGAAATAGCCTCAGTTCTTTTTTGTATTTTTGAAATTTAATTTTTTAAGAAAATGGAAGGAAAATAGAGAAAATGAACGAAAATATACAATATATTCATATATATGGTTAAATTTAATGTTTTCTCATTTGAAATTATATGTAATATAATGATGCCAAATACGACACTTAAGGCAAATAATGTATGAATACATATATTGCCTTTCCCTAACTTGGGCACACGCTCCTTTCTACCTCCGTGTTAGCTGCAATTATTTTATAATATGAAGCTTGTTATTGAGAAAAGGGTGTGTGCATTTTTTTTGAAATCTATAGCGTTTCTTTTTTTATAATGACAAACCACTGGCAAAATGGGATAATAACATATATCCTAGTGGTAAGACCAATATGGAAGAAGGAGCGATATTTTCATGTTAAACATAGAACAAATTAAAGAAATCATTCCGCACCGTTACCCATTCTTGCTCGTTGATCAAGTATTAGAAGTAGAAGAGGGAAAGCGCGCAGTCGGAATTAAAAATGTATCTGCAAATGAAGAATTCTTTAATGGGCATTTCCCTGAATATGCAGTCATGCCAGGGGTATTAATTGTGGAAGCGTTGGCTCAAGTTGGAGCAATTGCGATATTAAAGAAAGAAGAAAATCGCGGACGCCTAGCCTTCTTTGGAGGTATTGATCATTGCCGCTTTAAAAAACAAGTCCGCCCGGGTGATCAACTTCGCTTAGAAGTGGAATTGACACGCGTACGCGGTCCGATTGGAAAAGGAAAAGCTGTCGCAACGGTAGATGGTGAAATTGTCTGTGAAGCAGAAATTACATTTGCTCTTGGAGAAAAGAAGGAATAATATAAATTTAAATAGACGGATAACGAAAAATGTTATTCGTCTATTTTTTAGATGAACATATTGGTGTAGTATTTGTGGCTGGAGAGGAATATCTTGAGGGTAAATGATAAAAAGGGAAATATATCGTATAATTAGGGAGTTATTGTTGGTTAAAGAAAGAAAGGTGAAAGAATGAAAAAGAAAATTGTATTATGGATATTAGGAGTTATAGGAATCATGATTATAGGTGGAGGAATTTACGCCTACAACATTTATTCCTCAGTTTCAAAAACATTAGATGAAGTTCATAAACCTTTAAAACGTGATGAAAATAATAAGCAGGAAGAAAAAATTAGTAAGTCTAAGCCTGTTTCAATTTTATTACTAGGAGCAGATGAACGTGGAACTGATAAAGGACGTTCAGACTCCCTTATGGTTATTACGCTCAATCCACAAACGAACTCTATGAAAACGCTAAGTATCCCTCGTGATACGTACACAGAGATTGTGGGAAAAGGAAAGAAAGATAAGATTAACCATGCCTATGCATTCGGTGGAGTAGACATGTCTGTTGCGACAGTAGAGAATTTCTTAAATATTCCTATTAACTACTATATAGAAGTGAACATGGAAGGATTTAAGGATATTGTTGATGCGGTTGATGGGGTAGATGTAAATAATGATTTAGAATTTACACAAAACAAGCATCATTTTGCGAAGGGAAATATTCATTTAACAGGTGATGAGGCTTTAGCATATACTCGTATGCGTAAGGCGGATTCACGTGGAGACTTTGGACGTCAAATGCGTCAGCGTCAAGTGATGCAAGCTGTTATTAAAAAAGGAGCAAGTTTCTCTTCGCTTACAAACTACGGTGATGTATTAAATGCAATTCAAAAGAATGTGAAGACGAATTTAACACAGGATCAAATGTTTGAGATGCAGAAAAACTATAAAGATTGTTTAAAAAATAGTGAAGAAATCCAAATCCCAGGAGATGGTCACAAAGCAGCTGACGGCATTTGGTACTATTATGTTACAGATCACGCAAAACAAGAGTTAACAAATAAATTAAAAGCTCATCTTGAGTTAACACAATAATGTATAAACCCAACTCTCTTTGGTAGGAGTTGGGTTTATTTTCGCATAGTTTTGTATTACTATTATATGGTGTGAGATTAGTAGACGAGGTGAATCGATGAATAAGAAAGTAGTGCTTGTCCTTGTCGTTTTCGTACTATTTGTGGCTTCTATTGTAAGTGGCAAATTGTACTGGAATAAGAAGATTGCAAAAGCAACGGAACAGACAAGTGAAGTGAAAGTAACAAAAGTTGAATCGAAAGAGCAAGAGACAAAAATAGAAGAGGGAAAGCAAAGTACAAAAGATACAAAGGCATCTTTTAATGAAAATTATGCAAAGAATTTACCAGATGCAGTGCAAGAAAAATTAAAGAAAGCAGTTGCTGATAAGAAGACAGTCAATCTTGTTATTGTTGGTGATCAAGCATCATCATCTGAAAACGGTGCTTGGACAACGAAATTTATAGCGAATTTAGATGAAGCATATGGTAAAGGCTTATGGAATGTAACGGTAAAAGCGTATAAAAATGAAAGTACGGATGAATTAATTGCAAATAAGCGAAATAAAGAGATTGCGAAAGAGAGTCCTGATGTTATTTTATTTGAACCACCTTTTATTACAGATAATAATAAAACAGGTAATGGAAATTCTGTAGCCAATACACAAAAGTTTGTACAAGCGCTTGCTACGAGTGCGAAAGACGCTGTGATTATGATTCAGCCGCCGAACCCAGTATACGGTGCGAAAAATTATCCGAAAGCGATTGAGGCATTAAAGCAATTTGCGATGCAAAATGGTTATACATACATTAATCACTGGGAAGCATGGCCAAGTTCAGCAACGAAAGCAATTATGCCATACTTGCAGGAAGAATTCGGTTTTCCATCTGAGAAGGGACATGAACTTTGGGCGCAGTATGTTACGGATTATTTTGTAGCAAAATAATAATATCTAGATAAGAAAAAGAGGCGATCATCGACAAAATATGTTCGATGATCGCCTCTCTTTTTTTGTACGATATTTGCTATACTAAAATATGCGATGAAAGGAGGAGACAGATGAAAATTCTCGTGGTGGATGATGAATCGAGCATTCGGAATTTGATTCGGATGCAGCTGGAGATCGAAGGATATGAGGTACTGACGGCAGCTAGTGGGAAAGAGGCGCTAGAGAGATGGGAAGATGGGCCGGATGTGCTCATTTTAGATGTGATGCTTCCGGATATAGATGGATATGAGTTGCTTCGTTTGTTTCGGGAGAGGGATCGCGATATTCCGGTGCTGATGCTGACAGCGAAGAGTCAGATGAATGATAAGTTGCTTGGGCTTCAGCTTGGTGCAGATGATTATGTGACGAAGCCATTTAATTATGCCGAGCTGATTCTTCGAGTGAAGAATATGGCGCGGCGCGTGACGAAGAGGGAAGTGCCTCAGAATCATGAGGTGATTCGTGCTGGCGAGATTGTCGTTTGTCCAAAGGAACGGAAGGTGCATGTGAATGGAGAGGAAGTGCAGCTGACGTACCGGGAGTTTAATTTATGTAAGCTGTTTGTTTCGAATCCGCAGCGCGTATTTATGAGAGAAGAATTGCTTGAGAAGGTGTGGGGCTTTGAGTATATCGGGAATACAAGAGCGGTGGATATTATGGTGCAGCGCCTTAGAAAGAAACTTAAGGCAAGTGGTGAGCATATTAAGACAATTTACGGTGTTGGATATAAGCTGGATTGTTAGGTGATGAGATGTCGTTAAAACGAAATATGGTGTTTGGCATTGTCGGATTGTTGATTCCGATTCTTTGTCTTTTATATACAGTGATTTATATTGCGCTTGAGAAGAATATGTATCGTAATGCAGCGGCTTCCTTAGAGAAGCTAAGTGTAGAAGCGCAAATGTATACGATGAATTATATAGAGAAGGAAGCAGAAGTAGAGAAAATCGGACAAAGTTCTCTTCTAGTGGCATCTTATTTAGCAAAACGCATGGATGTCCGCGTGCAGATGATTGGGAGAAATGGAGACGTTGTGGCAGATACGGAGAAAGGGGCATTGCTTCATAAGAACGTCGATATTGAGAAGTCATTACAAGGAAAGAAAGCGTATGTGTTTGAAGATAATGAACCAGCGCCGCTCCTTTTATTTTCAAGTCCGGTTTATTATGGAAACGATGTCATTGGCTCCATTCGCTTTATTAGTGAGCTAAAGGATGAGAAGGAGATTTTAACAAATGTGAGCTGGACGTTTCTTATGACATCGCTTTGTTTAGTTGCAGGAGGAATTTTCTTTGCGATTCGATTAGCAAATTCACTTCATAAGCCAATTGATCAGTTACGGCAAATGGCGCAGCGGCTCGCAAATGGCGATTATCAAAGTAAGATTGAGCTGAATGAATATGTAGAAATTGCGCAGCTTTCTGCGTCCTTTAATGCGATGGCGGATGGGATTGAACTTCATATATCGCAGCTGAAGGAAGAGAAGGAAAAGCAAAAGGATTTCTTAGACCGAATTACACATGAGTTAAAAACACCCCTTACAGCGATTATTGGGTATGTCGATTTAATTCCAAAGTTAAAATCAAGGGAAGATATAAAGGAGAGTCTCCGTTATGTTTCGGTGGAAAGTCATCGATTATTATCGCTTGTGGAGGAACTCTTGCAATCATCAAAATACGGAACGAGTACGTTTGAAGTGTCGCCAACGATTGTGAATATAAAGGAGTTAGCAGACGAAGCCATTTCCATTGTTACTCCGCGCCTGCAGCAATTTGAAATTGAGGTAATTCATGAATTACCGGAAATATATGTTGTGGCGGATTTTGATAAGACAAAGCAGATTTTCTTAAATGTGCTTGATAATGCGATTAAGTATAGTGATGCTTCAAAGATAAGTTTGAGTGTTACGATGAATGAACGGGAAGCAAAAGTAAGGATGTATGATGACGGAATTGGCATGGATGAAGAAGTGCTAGCTGAATGGAATCGCTCTTCAAAAGGGACAAAGCTTACTTCTAGTTATGGAAATGGCTATGGCTTATCCATTTGCCAGGAGATTATGAATAAGCAAGGCGGAAGCATGCAGATTGAAAGCAGCGCGGAAGTGGGAACGATTGTGACGCTGACATTTTTATTGCCAAGGCATATGGAAGATATAAAAAACTTGAAAGCGGTTGAATGATACATTTATGAAACAATTATGCGGTATTTTCGAAACAACGTTTTTTTATCTTGGAGGTAGGCAGAAATGAAAAGGCTATCATTTCAAATTCTTTTCTTTGTCTTTTGTATCATTGCTTCTTTCATATTGTTTTATATGTTAGAGGAGCAGTTATATAACCGCATTACAATTGTGGATGATAAAGAAGCCGTTTTAGAAAAATCGAATGAATCTCTTCCGACTGAAGTAAGAGTAAAGCATGAGAAGTGGGGAGAAGTCGTTGTAACGGATGAAGTTCGTCTACATGCGATCGTTTCGTTCTTTGATCGAATGAAAGTAGAGCAAACAGAAGCGAAGGTCCAGGAACAAGTATTTACTGGAGAAGTAACATACTTGAATGGACATAAGCGTACTTTTGCAGTAGGTGACTTGTTCCAGTACGGGGCAGAGGTATACGGCAAGAAGGGCATGAATACGATGGTTTCTGCGTTTCAAACGTATTTACTAAGCCTCTATTATACGCCGGAGTTGATTTACAAATTCTTTGCCTCGGCGCAGGAAGTTGTGATAAAGCAAGGCGGAAGGGTACGTACGGTGGATCTTACGCCAATTTTAGATTCGATTCGGCAAGCAAAACAAATAACAGATTATGGAGAAATTCAGAAGCTATTGCAATCACAGAATGAACCGATTGCTTATGTGACTGCTTATCACAGAGGAAAGCACGTTGCGAATCATCGTGAGGATATATTGACAATCTCTGTCTACCCTTCGTACTTCGTTGTGCAGTATCTTGGTGATAATAATGGGAATGTCATGTATATGAAAGGCTCCCTAGCTGATTTGCTTGTAAAGGAGAATGTTTCATGAGAAAGATAGCCTTTTTTCTTTTTTTGCTTGTAATGGGAGGAGCGATGTCTAGTTGCTCTCGAGATACAACCTCTATTCAATATCATAAAAATGGTCTTCCAAATTTAAAGGATCGTCATCTTGTTGCGTATGTAGCGGCTCGTGAAGAAGTAGGTGAAGCGCTTCTATCATCATTTTGTAAGCCGCGCGGGTGTACGTATGAGTTTATTCGCCTTTCGACAGAAGAAATATTACGAAGAGTAGAAGAGGAATCGAAAAGTCCGAAGGCGGATATTATTATTGGTGGTACATTAGATGCGCATCAAACGATGAAGCGAAAAAAGCTATCCATTCCGGTTACAAGTCAGCATGCCAGTCGTCTTTCTACAGCTGTTAAAGATAAAGATGACTTTTGGTATGGCTATGAAGTAGAACAACTTGCGATTATGGTGAATAAGGAGCGGTGGAATGAAGAAATTGCGCCGCTAGGACTTTCTTATCCGAAGGAGTGGAAAGACTTATTACACCCTGCATATGCCGAGAAAGTGGTCATGCCGAATCCCAATATTTCAGGAACTGCCTACACGTTGTTCCAATCATTTATTGATACATTTGGTGAAGAAGAAGCAAAAGGGTATGTGAAAAGTCTTGCCCATCAAGTTGCGAAAGTGACAATTAATGGATATATGCCGGCTGAGTATGTAGCAAGTGGGGAATATTTGATCGGAATTAACTTTATAGGAGATCAGCGAATGCTTCAAAAACAGGGCTTTCCGATTGTAAGTCAAGTGCCGGGGCAGACAGGGTTATCTGTGAACGCCATTTCGAAACTAAGAGATGCACCAGGTGGTATTCTAGCGGATTTATTTATTGATTATTGCTTATCGGAAGAAGCGGGGCATATTTTAGAGAAAGTTTCGTTTGGCGTGCCGACTATGCTTGCGAAGAATCAGAAAGAAATAGAAGGTCAGCCTGTGAGAAGAACAAATAAAGATATATCAAATAGTGGGCTTATCGAGATTTGGAATAGACAGCGTCTCTCTCAAAAGTAGATAAAGGAGAAGAGATGGTATGTTTAAATGGTTAAAACCAGCACCAGCGATAGAACGATTACCAACGGATATGATTGATAAAGTATACAGACTGTTACGCATCCGCGTGTTAATTGGGATTTCAGTTGGAT
The DNA here is from genome assembly GCF_000017425.1 of Bacillus cytotoxicus NVH 391-98. Lineage (GTDB taxonomy): Bacteria > Bacillota > Bacilli > Bacillales > Bacillaceae_G > Bacillus_A > Bacillus_A cytotoxicus. The sequence goes on along the minus strand of NC_009674.1, from coordinate 3,852,748 downwards.
ATGCAGCGTATTATTTAGTTCGTAGTAACTTTACGTTATCAAGTACGTATTTAATGAAGGAATACGGTTTTAGTACAACGCAAATTGGTTTATTAGGTTCCGTTGTTGCGATTGTATATGGACTAAGTAAGTTCTTTATGGGGAATTTATCAGATAAAGCGTATGCTCAGCGTTTTATTGCGGTTGGTTTATTCTTATCAGCAATTATAAATATTTGTTTTGGGTTTGCATCTTCATTTGGAATGATTTTAACATTATTAGTTTTCAATAATATTTTCCAAGGGATGGGGGCACCGCCTTGTAGTACCGTAATGACAAAGTGGTTCTCAAAGAAAGAGCGTGGTACCAAAACAGGGCTTTGGAATATTTCACATAACGTCGGCGGCATGCTTGTACCACCACTTGTTGGTATCGGTGTAGGGATTTTCGGTGAAAGTCATTGGCAAGCCGGTGTGTTTATTTTCCCGGCGATAATTGCAATGGTAATTTCAGTTCTTATGTGGATCAATGCAAAGGATACACCAGAATCTGCTGGTCTTCCGCCAATTGATGAATATCGTAATGACTATGAAAATCTTGAAAAAGCAGACAATGCAAACAAAATGTCACCAAAAGACATTTTAATGAAATATGTTGTGAAAAATAAATTTGTTTGGTACTTATGTATTGCGAATGCATTCGTATACTTAATTCGCTTTGGTGTTATTAACTGGGTACCAATTTACTTAACGACTGTAAAAGGATTTACGCAAGCGCAGTCCCATGCAGCGTATTCTATTTTTGAAGGAATGGCAATTCCAAGCTCCTTACTAGTTGGTCTTTTAAGTGATAAATTATTTAAAGGAAAACGTATGCCACTATGCGTAATTAGTATGGCTGGTGTTGTTGTTGGAACGATTGTATATTGGCAGGCAACTAGCATATTGGTTGTAAGTATTGCTGTTTCTATTATCGGTTGCTTAATTTACGTTCCTCAGTTCTTAATTGGTCTAAGTGCAATGGAATTAGTACCGAAATTTGCAGTAGGTACAACAGTTGGTATGTGCGGTCTATTTGCTTATGTAGGAGGAAGCTTAACAGCGAACTTAATCATCGGATTCATGGTTGATCACTCTGGCTGGGATGGTTGCTTTATCTTACTACTTGCAGGTGGTATTCTATCAACATTATTCCTATTAATTGTACAACTTGGACACGAAAGAAAAAGTCCAGCGAACAAAACAGCATAATGATGTATAGAAAAGAGCAATCCAAAAAGAAATGTTTTTGGATTGCTCTTTTTATAATGGTTGAAGATTTATATGAGAAAATACAACTTTTCCTGTATTTTACTATTCGTGAATGATCACTTTATCTTTCGTTCTTTGGATATATGAATTGACTTAGTAATAAGCAGACACGTTATGGCCTTTCCATGCATAGTAATCTAGGATACCAGCATAGATGGCTTCCGCTGCGCGTTGTCTCCATTCAGGTGAAGCTAATTTTTTTCCGTCTGCTTCATTATCTACAAAGCCAAGTTCTGTTAATACAGATGGCATTGTATTTGCGCGAAGGACATATAAATTTTCTGTTTTTATACCTCTGTCACGTGTTTTAAGAGCCGTTATCAGACGCTTTTGAATTTTTTCAGCCAGTACACGACTATCATTTACATATGGATTTGCTTCTTGCGTTGGAGCTTTGTAGTAGAAAGTTTCTGTACCATGTGCGCTGCCGTTGTAACCATTCGCATGAATACTTACAAAGATATCACCTTTATTTTTTTGAGCAAATTCCACTCGTTTTACTAGAGAGTCTTTTGAATCTTTTCCTGGTCTTGAATGTGCATCACGTGTTAGCAGTGCAGTAAACGGTGTTTTTTGAGCAAATAGTTTTTGCACGCGTACTGCTGTGTCGTATACAACTGGGCTTTCATTCATATAAATCCCTTTATGCCCGATATCTATTCCGCCATGACCTGGATCGATAATAATTGCTTTTCCTTCTAAGAAGTTATTTTGTTTATTTTGTTTGTCTTGTTTGTTTTGAGGGGTTAATTGGTTTTTATCTACCCATTGGAAACCAGCATTTGTCCGAATGCGAATCCAACTACCCTTTTCTTCAATAACTGTTACTGTTTGCGGAGCATATGTGCCCAATACTTTAGACGAATGCGATGCTTCTTGATACGTAGTAAATGTACTATGAATCGCTTCTCTCTTTTCTTGTAACGGAGTCCATTTATCCCCTTTATTCGTTACAATTTTTAACCAACCATCTGCACGTTTTTCTTTGACCACAATGATTTGCGGTGCATGCTGATTTGCTGTAATCCCTGAGGATAATGATGGCTGATGATATGTAATGAAATATCTATTCATATACATTCTTTTTGCCGTATCTGCTTTTTTCATATCTGTTTGTGCAATAAATTGTGCTGCTTCTGCACGCGTTACAATACCACGTGGTTTCCAGCCATCGCCAGTACCTTTTGAAATTCCTAGTGCAACTAATATATTCGCTAGTTTTTCGCCCCAATGTCCTTGTAAATCACCAAACTGCGTTGGTAAATCACCAATAATTTTATTGTTTAGTTTGTAAGCTTCAACAAGCATAGAGGCCATAGAAGCACGATCAATGTGTTTAGAAGGGTTAAAGTTACCGCTTCCATCCCCTTTAATGACACCAGCTTTCTCAACCGCTGCAATATATGGAGCTGCCCAATGGTTTTTGGCATCTTGGAACGACGGTTTTGCCTCTTTGTTAATCTTTAAACCTAGTATCATAGCCATTAACTTTGCAGCTGAACCACGGTCAATTTGTTCAGAGGGTGAGAAGGTTCCATCTGGTTTTCCGTCAAGTGCTTTTTTCTCTACTAAGTAGTTAACGGATTGTTGCGCCCACTTTGGTACATCTGGAAATGTCTTTTTTGCAGCTAAAGTACTGACGGGGGAAAGGAGTAAGTTCGCTGCCAAAATTCCTACTGTAAGTTTTGTTGTAATTCTCTTATAGTTCACTTGATTCGCTTCCTTTCTAAAATATTGTTAAATAGATTTTGTTATATTGTAATAGTTAAGATGAGCCTCTCTTTTTATTATCTTCCATAACTTGATAGATAAAAAGAGAGAAAAACTCCTTTAATAAAGGGAGATTCATGCAATGAGCTGGAACTGAGAAAACGAGGAATAATGTTTTTTTGCGAGATAATATTAATATATTTTCTATTACACATGCATCATCTACCTTTCAAGAATATACGTGTTTCATGGCTCTTCTCTACATATAAACTTAACGTATACTTTACAATTGCTTTAAAAATACATGTTAAAATTTAGTAGGAGTCTGAAAGACGAATTATATGTATAAAGGAGCTGCTGGGGTTGGGAATCTTTATATCGGAAGTTGAGACGTTCTATTTTTGTTCAGCAACTGTCACAGAAGAGGATTGTACATTTGATTTTGTCGTTCGTAGCACACCGGTTGGGATTTCAATTTGTTTTGTGGAGAATGGGTATGAGGATGAGTGGTTTCCAATGAATGTGGAGACTTATTTGAGAGTAAATGAAGGGATGTTTCCAAATGAGGAAGCAAAAGAAGAGTTTCGGAGACAATTAAAGAGTGAAACAGGCTGGATGCTTGATAAACAAGGGGAAAGCGAAGGGTGTATGATTCAAAGAGCGATGAATGCAGCTGAATATGAAGCCTTTCAGCTTGTGAAAAGGAATATTCCTAAAAAAATGAGAAAAGATGATTCGAGATTTTTAATGGAAGATGAACCGAGAGAACATCTTTTTAAACATCGCTCAGGTCACCTTATGTAAGGTGGCTTTTTTACGCTATTTTTCCTTAAAACTTGCTTAAAAGATAAGCTGTTATATTTCTAAACATTATTATTTTTGTTACAATATAATTGTCAGTGTAAAACTTTGTAAAAAAGGCGTAATGGTAGAAAAGGTTTCGTTATGTTTTTCTGAAAGTTTTGTATTATGTTGTTATTATCATATCAATATAAAAAGGAGAGAGAATATGTTACCAAACACGGTTCGTACTCCAAACAAAAAAAAGAAATGGATGATCATTGGGATTATTACATTAATTGTTGTCGTTGCAGCGATTAACATTTTCGTCATGCAAAATAAGAAGGGCGAGGCGAAGGCGGATGCTATTAGTTTCGAAAAAGTAACAGAGCGTAAGCTAAATAATACGAAATTAATTGCAGGACAAGTAAAGCCAGGAAATATCGAAAGTTTCTATGCAGATCCAACAAAAGGGAAAGTGAAAGATATTGCCGTAAAAGAAGGGCAAGAAGTTGAAAAGGGAACGAAGTTATTCTCTTATGATAATGAAGAAATCAATTTGCAAATACAACAAGCCGAGCTTGAGCAAAAAATGGCAACGATGCGTTATGATCAGACGCAGAAGAAAATAGATTCATTGAAGAAAGAGGTTAAGAAAGCGAAAGACAGCGGCGCTGGAAAAGAAGTGACAGAGCCGATGGAAGAGCAAGTAAGTGAATTAGAATTACAGCAAAAAACAGCGGATCTTGAAAAAGAAAAAGGTAAGTTGCAGGTAGAAGAATTACAGAAAAAACAGAAAGAACTTACGATTTATAGCAACTTTGCAGGTGTTGTACAAAAGCTAGATAAAGATGCAGCGCAAAGTTCCTCACAAGCGATGGGTGGACAAGGAAAAGCATTTTTACAAATCGCTTCTAAAGAGCCATTCCAAATTCAAGGGACATTAACGGAGCTTCAAAAATCACAAATTCAAAAAGATCAAACATTTACTGTAACAGCGAAAGCAAACAGTAAGAAAAAATGGACAGGTAAGATTATAGAGGTAAGTGAGTTCCCAACAAGTGCAGAGATGGCACAAGCGGCAGGAGCAGGTGAAGCGACGCAAAATATGTCTCAATATACATATAAAGCAAGCCTTGATAGTCAAGATGGTTTATCTCCAGGTTATCATGTGTCACTTCAAGTCAATTTAGAAAATAAGAAAATGATTGCTGTTCCAAGCAAGAGCATTGTTGAAAAAGGTGACGATGCATTTGTATATGTAGAAGAAAAAGGAAAGCTTCGTAAGCAAAATGTGAAGAAAGGGTCTACTGATGGAGATTGGACAGAAGTTCTTGAAGGTGTAACAGTGGGACAAAAGGTGGTTAAAAATCCTTCCGACAAAGTGTATGACGGAATGGAAGTGAAAGAAAAATGATTACACTAAATAATATTCAAAAAACGTATTATCAAGGAAAATTGGCAGTACCCATTCTACACGGCATTAGTTTAACGATTCAAAATGGTGAATTTGTATCGATTATGGGCCCGTCTGGTTCTGGTAAATCGACACTTATGAATATTATTGGTTGTTTAGATCGTCCGACAGAAGGCGAATATATGTTGAACGATGTGAATATCTTAACAGCAGACGAGTCAAAACTTGCTCTTATTCGCAATGAATATATTGGCTTTGTCTTTCAACATTTTAACTTATTGCCGCGTCTTTCAGCGGTGGAAAATGTTGAATTACCACTTGTTTACGGTGGTGTGAAGAAAGCGGAGCGTCGTAAGCGTGCCCTTGAGGCTCTTAGCAAAGTAGGATTAGCAGATCGGGTGCATCATTTACCGAATGAATTGTCAGGTGGACAAAAGCAGCGCGTCGCAATTGCAAGGGCAATTGCGAATAACCCAACGTTTATTATGGCCGATGAGCCAACGGGCGCTCTTGATACGAAATCTGGTGAACAAGTGATGAATATCTTCACAAAGTTAAATGCAGAAGGTACAACAATTGTTATGGTTACGCATGAAGAAGAAGTCGCGGCATATTCTTCAAGACGCATTGTGCTGCGAGATGGAAAAATTACGGAAGATAGAAGGTGTGCGGTATGAGTTTATTAGATAGTATAAAAATTGCCCTATCTTCTATCCTAGCGCATAAACTTCGTTCCGCACTTACGATGCTTGGTATTATTATCGGTGTCGGTTCTATTATTACTGTTGTTGCCATTGGACAGGGCGGAGAGGCGATGTTAAAGTCGAAAATTGCCGGCTCTGGTAATAACCTTATGCCGATTCACTTTGTTCCTGATATCAACGATCCATTTAGTAGAGAACAAGAAGCACCAAAGATTACAGATGAAGACATTTTTGAAGTGAAAAACATTAAAGAAGTTTCACATGTCATTACAACGAATACTATAATGGAACCACTTGAGGTAAATGATAAAAAAGAAATGGTTATGGTCATAGGGCTAGACAGTGAATACTTTTCGGTCAATAAAGTAAAGGTGGTAAAAGGACGCTCGTTAAATGAAGGGGATATTTCTCAAGGAAATAACGCGGTCATGATTAGTACAAAGACAGAAAAAGTATTATTCAAAGATGAGAATCCTGTTGGGAAAATTATCGAGATGAAAGGCCAACCAATGCAAATTATTGGTGTGTATCGATCGGATAATGAAATTATGGGATTTGAAAGTTCAGAAGCATTAATTCCTCTTACATTATGGCCAACTTTATATGGAACAGATGAAATTCAAAATATTTCCATCCAATCTAAAAATGTAGATGATCTAGAAACAGCGGGTAAAAAAGCTGTTGAAGTATTAAATAGTCGTAAGCCAAGTGAAATTTCAGGTAAGTATGAGATGATGAACTTAAAAGAATTCCAAGAAGGAGTTTCTAAAGTAACGAGTATCATGACAATGATTATCGGAGGAATCGCTGGTATTTCTCTAGTTGTTGGTGGTATTGGTGTGATGAATATTATGCTTGTATCTGTAACAGAGCGTACGCGTGAAATTGGTATACGGAAGGCGCTTGGGGCAACGCGTAGCAAAATTTTGCTACAATTCTTAATTGAAGCGGTTATGTTAACGCTGCTTGGCGGATTAATTGGGATTGGTCTTGGCTATGGCGGAGCATATATTGTGTCCACATTTGCGAAATGGCCACCGCTGGTCTCATGGGAAGTTGTCGTTGGCGGCGTCGTATTCTCCATGACACTCGGTATTATTTTCGGATTAATTCCAGCGAACAAGGCTGCGAAATTAGACCCAATTGAAGCACTTCGTTACGAGTAGATTGCTAGTGTAGTAGAGAGGTGCTCTCTACTACACATAGATTGTTCTAGTGGGCGGTTCGTAGTCTCTCAAGTAGAGAAGGTGAACCGCCCGGTAGAACGGGTGATATAAATGATAAGGAGGCGTTACAATGGAGCCAAATGTTAATGCGCAAGACGTAAGTGGGAAAAAGCCATCATTATTCGGAATGATTACATCTCCGAGCGTACAGTTTGAACGAATGAAAACGAAGAGCCCGGTTTGGGGAGCATTCTTTCTTTTCGTTATCATAACGGCGATTATAGCTAGTATTACTACGTACCAAGCGATGAATAATCCAGAAGCATTGGCAAATATTCCAGATCCAGAAGTGGCTAAAATGGCAGGGTATTTTAGTATTGGAATTGGAGTTATCGGCGGATTAATTGGTACAATATTTTGGTTTTTTGTTGTAGCAGGGATTTATAAAATTATTATGATGTTTATGGGCAACGATACACCGTATATGAAGGTATTATCTATTTACTTATATACGTATACTATTACAATTTTAGGAGCTATTGTAAATCTTATTTTAAAATTGATAATTGGCGGCTCTGCAGAAACTTCTTACACGAGTTTAGCACCTTTATTTGAACCAGGTACGTATCTTCATGGTGCTGCTTCAGCTTTTGAAGTTTTCAGTATTTGGGGATTAGTTGTCATGGGATTAGGTTTACAAATTGTAGCAGGATTAAGCAAGAAACAAGCAACAACGATTATTGTAATCTTCTTTATCCTTTCTGTTGCATTTAGTAGTTTAAGTGGTATTGCTTCTAGCTTCTCTAACTTAGGTCAATAAGATCATGAAAGCGGCTCTTTTTAGGGTCGTTTTTTTATTTGCACGTATTTCATATAGCAGCATGGAAATTTCAAATTTAGCTTGCTTAAATTTGAAATTTGCGAGATAGAATTTGAAATAACCTGCCATGAAATTCTCTTTCTCTTTTTATATTGTAAAAGTACCGCGGAATAACAAAAAGGTATACCTTTTAGAAATGGGTATGAGATGAAGCCGGTCACTTTTACTGAGGCAGTTACTTTGTATGAGAAAATGATTAAAAATCAAATGAAGCGGCTTTGCTTATATAAGGATTATGAGGAGTTTTATCAGTGCGGTTTAATAGGATTATGGATGGCATATGAAAGATATGAGGAAGAGAAAGGAAGTTTTTCGAATTATGCATTTGTGACAGTGCGTGGGTATTTGCTAGAGAAATTAAAGAAGGAGAATCGATTTCAAACATATCACACTTGTTTTGAACAAGAGCATTTCGAACATGTATGTGGAGTAGTAGAGGTATCATCGGAAGTTCACGAGTATATGAGTGTGTTAAATGAACGGGAAAAGCATGTGATTACCGAATCTTTTTTTATGGGAAAGAGCATTGATGAAATTGCAGGAGAGATGGGATTAACATACTATCAAGTGAGGTGGATATATCGGCAAGCGTTCAAAAAGATGCGTACTGGAGCGTAGTGGTCAGAAAGTGGAGGCAGGTTAAACAGACTGACTCCACTTTCGTATTATTCTAAAAATCATTATGAAAATCTTCAAGCATCATTTGAGCTAAAAGATTACCAGCCTTTCTCCATTGTAGTTTCATTTGATAAGCACTAATAGAGAGGGTGATATTGTCTCCATTGCAAAAATATACGATAGCTCGGTTGTTATCATCTTTTTCTATATATGCAATGTTTTTATAAAATAACCATGTACAGTCCCAAGTATGAGGAGAATGAGTAGGAATGGCACAGATGAAACGACGATGATCAATAGGAATGGGTGTATTTTGATATAATTTCCATTTTGCAACGATTGCTTTTCGTCTACCCTCATATGTAGAATAATTATGTGAGATAATGAGTTCCTTTATGATTTCAAACGGTGTTTTTGGTGAGTAAAAAATTTCATCCGTAGTATGGATTTGAGTTTGAAAAAAAAGATCTCTATGTGGTAACAGCATCATTATCATATTTGAAATAGTATGAATTTTCGCTATCTCCAACAATGGAAGACCTCCTTTTAAATTAAGATGGCTTACAAATTTTATAATAAAGGCCAAATATAAAAATAGATTTAAAATAATGTAAAAAATTGTAAAGTTATAGATATTTTTAGAGGATTTCTTCTATAATCCTTTTTATAATTTGCATCGCTTGGACATATATATGAGAATAGAAAGTGTTAGGCGGGTGATAAAAGTATGAAAAAGAAATATATCATTGCGGCTCTCGTTGTTCTTTTGTTTATTTATTTAGCTAATAGTAACCCGAGCAAAGGAGAATATACAGAGTGGGCAGCAAAGCAATTCATGAATCGAAATGATATTAGTAAAAAGCTTACAGAAGTTGAAAAAGAGGATCCAGATGGGTTACTCGGGGAACTTGCAACAATCGGTAAGAAATTAGCGAACAAATATGTACAACCTCAAGTAGGAGTGTTAATTGATCATTATACAAAGCGAAATGATTATTTGTTCTTCTCAACGTATACAACGGAGTTCACGCTTGGAAAGGAACAGTATAAATATGTTTCGGTTGGATTTTCCCATATTTTCATTCCAATTGAAATGCCGAAGAAAAAAGACGAAGCCGCAGCGTAAGGCAGCTTCGTCTTTTTTGTATTAAGGAGCAATATTTACTTCTGTTACTGTCTTTTCAACAAGTCGTGCTCCTTTTTTTTGTGCGTTTTCTCCAAGTGATAAGAAAATGGAAGAAGCAAGAATCGTATCCATCACTTGACTAATGGTTTGCTCATTGACAGGCGTAACGGGATTATCGAGGGAGAAAACAACTGTTTTCCCATCTTCTTTCGAAAAAATTAATTCTAGCGTTTGCATAAGTTATACCTCCTTTATAAGTTTGAAAGATCAGTTGTGCTGACAACTTGTACAGCGTGAAGTTTTAATTCTTGTAAGGAAGAAAGCGCGCGTGCAACGTCATGTACTTTTTCTAAATCAGCGTTTGGCTTAACTTGTTTTAACTGTTTGTTTTTAAATACTGTTTTTCCATTTTTGTCTAGACCAGCGTTTAGAACAAGTCGTAAAGTTAAATCCGTTACAATTGTTTCCACTGCCATGTTCTCACCCCCTTTTCACCATATATATAGGAGGGAATAGTAAGATTTTGGCGTGAATTTTTTTATTTTTTTTGGTACGCTTAGGAGAAAGAGAGAGGAGTTTCAAAAATGAAAAGAAAGTGGTTATTTTGGATTCCCGTTTTCTTATGGATGGGAATTATTTTTTATTCTTCAGCACAGCCGTATAAAAAGCAAGATATGCGTTCAGATATTGAGCAGTACGTGAATGTAGAATTTGTGAAAGAGCACTTTTCATGGGTATCGATTGATTATGGTGGAGGAACCCCGGTTAGTATTGCGAACAAAGGAGTCGGTGGCTTTATTGAATTTTTCCTTCGCAAAGGTGCCCATTTTATGGTTTTCTTTATGCTTGGTGTATTGACATATTACGCGCTTTATCGCTCTGGTTATTCAAGGAAGCGATCGTTTCTTTTTGCACTACTTTTTGTTGCTGGTTATGCAACATTTGATGAGATTCATCAGTGGTTTACAGGAGATCGTACACCGATGTGGCAAGATTCCTTGTTAGATACGTGCGGCGGATTGACAGGTATTCTGATTAGCAATTGGTTTTGGCATAGAAAAAGGAGCTCATCCCATTAAGGATGGCTCCTTTTTCTGTTTTATACGCCAAGAAGTGTTTTCAGTTCGTCTGTAGATAGCTCTGTTATCCAGTTATCGCTTGTGATAACTGCATTGTTGAGCGATTGTTTACGTTCAAGCATTTCATCAATTTTTTCTTCCAGTGTTCCTGTTGTGATCAGTTTATGCACATGGACGAATCGTTTTTGACCGATGCGATAAGCTCGGTCTGTTGCTTGATTTTCTACAGCTGGATTCCACCAGCGATCATAGTGAATGACATGGTTAGCTGCCGTTAAGTTTAGCCCTGTCCCCCCAGCTTTTAAGGATAGAATAAAGATATCATATGTTCTATTTTGGAATTGTTCAATCATTTTATCGCGCTCTTTCTTTGGTACACTTCCATTTAAGTAAAGAACGCGCTGACCAAATGTTTCTTCTAATACAGTCTGTAACATGTGCCCCATTCCGATATATTGTGTGAAAATAAGGCAACTTTCATTTTGGTTCTTTATATTTTCAATCAAATCCATTAATGTTTGCATTTTCATGGAACGCTGTACAATATCTTTTGGTACATCTTCTTTTAAATAGAGAGCAGGATGATTACAAATTTGTTTTAATTTATTTAGCATAAGTAGAATAAAGCCACGTCTTTCAATTCCATTTAAGTTTTCTACATTTTTTAATGTATCTTGTACAAGTTGTTCGTATAGTGATGCTTGCTCACCAGTTAACGGACAGTATGCTTTTTGTTCTTGTTTATCCGGTAAGTTCAATGCGACTGTTTGATCTTGTTTTGTACGACGCAGTAAGAATGGTGAAATGAATCGCTGTACTTGCTGAATTTTAGCTTCATCTCGATCCTTTTCAATCGGTGTAACGAAGCGGCGCTGGAATTGTCCAAGACTTCCAAGGTACCCATGATTTAAAAAGTCAAAGATCGACCATAGCTCAGCAAGACGATTCTCCATTGGTGTTCCTGTTAACGCAATTTTATGGTTTGCCTTTAATTTGCGAACTGCTTTTGATTGCTTCGTATGTGGATTCTTAATATTTTGTGCTTCATCTAAAATAATAGAATCCCAGCATAATGTGCTTAATTCTTCTTCATCAAGTTGCGATAGTGCATAAGAAGTTAGTACAACATCTGCACCTTGTAGAAATTCCTTAAAAGCCTCTCCTTTTGCGCGATTGCTACCATAATGTAATATGACTTTTAAATGGGGAGCGAATCGCTCGAATTCTTTCTGCCAATTCCCAAGAACAGATGTTGGCGCAACAATTAAAGCTGGACCTGTTTGAAGCTTGTTTTCTTTTACATAGAGTAAGTAAGTGATTGTTTGGATGCTTTTTCCAAGTCCCATATCATCTGCCAATAATGCTCCAAATCCAAGCTCGCGTAAATATAATAGCCAACTAACACCATGTTCTTGATACGGGCGCAGTGTTGCCTGTAAGGAGGATGGTATTTTGATTTTCGGAATGTCACCGATATGCAGCAATTTTTGGAAAAGCTCTTCATAATAATCATCTAGCTCAATTTCAATATCAGCAAATGGACTCTCTTCTTGAGTCGTTTCTATTTCGGCTGAACGAGATAAGTGCTGCTGCAACACATCTTTCATTTCCAGTCCGTATTTGTCCGCATGCTTCATCAGTTTTTTTACTTCTTCAATAAAGGCAGGATCAAGCCTCATCCATTGTCCATTTAAATTGAACAGCCGTTTGTTTTGCTCGACAAGTTCAAAAAATTCGCTTTCTGAAAGATCAATTCCTTGTGTAGAAACACGCCAATCAAAATTCATGAGTGTGTTCATACCAAAGAATGATTGTGTTTGCACCGTATTTTGCTTTAATTGGATGCGCAGTTTTGGTTTCGTTACTTTTAAATTTTGCCACCAAGATGGTAATAAAATGGTAACACCAGCGGCTAATAATTCATTACTTGCTTCCGTTAAAAAGTTCCAAGCCTCTGTTTCATAGAGTTCATCTCGAAAATGGTCCTCTTCTTTCAGCCATGGAACGAGCTTGCTGAATCCTTCCTGCATTTCTTTAATTCGGTTCTCATAGCCCTGCCATCTCTTTGGCAATGAATGAGAGTCCGTATAGATATAGATGCGATGTGCTCCGCGTTTTGGCGCAAGAATCGTTTCCAATTTCCACATTTCCAATTCATCATGTGGCTCTTGTAGACGAAGACCGATTGTGAAGGGAAGATCGTCTTCCATATAACCAATTTTGCGGAGCCAGTCTTCTTCATGAAGTGCTGTCTCTAGTTGTTTTTTGGAAAACTCATAATGCTCATATAATCGCTTCGCATTTTTCCATCCGTCTCCTGAACGCGTATCTTGCAAAATACTTTCATTAACAGCTTCGGAGAATAAGGTTGCTAGCGTACGATCTTCAATAGAGTGTTTCTCTACCTTCCATGCTGGATAATGAGACCATCGCTCTATATCAGGGAGGAAGTCCCCGGCTACAAAAGCATCCCATAGTTCTTTTGCCTCTGGCGTTAGCAGGGTAGTTGGCCCATTCCATTGCAGATTGGCAAAGGTGTTCATCGGTTTATTTGCAATGTATTCAAATGCCTGAAGGCTCGTTAAGATAAATCCAGGTCGTCCGTCATGGATTGCTTCTTTTAAAAAAGTACCGTAAAAGGAGGTGGAGTGCCATGTAAAGGCATGTTGTCTCCAAGCCATCTCAGGTAATGGATGCCCGGTTTCATTCTCTCCCCAGAGGAACCAACCTTGATTGACATATTGGAGCCGAATTGTTACTTCAATTTGTTTGATCATCGATTAATTTTCCTTTCCGTAATTCCTCTTGTAGGGCGCGTAAGCGTGAATGTAAATTAGCAATTTGAATGATGAAGGCATTCCATTCATCTGTTCGCTTTAGACGTTTATATAGCATGCGTAATTTTTTTAAATAGCGAACAGCGCGGCGATAAGACTTTCGATTTCGTTCCTCAATTGCTTGTACTGTAGCAAGATGATAAAGAGGGAGCGCTGCTTCAGGTGCTTCTTTTTCAATTTCTTTTAGCGGCTCCTTCAATACTTCAATCGCTTCAAGGCCATGCAGGAGATGCAATTCCGTCCATGTGTGATACTGTTTTTTTGCCAATGCATATTGTTCATAATTCGCGAAGCTGTACGGTAATAAATCTTGCAAAATCATTTCCAACCCAGCTTGTTCATTCATTTGTGTCGCATATGTTTCATACATCATGACAAATAAACGAACGATATCTTCCACAAAAATCGTATCGGCTTGATCTTGTATTGTTTTTTTCACTTGTTTATATGTGAAAGATAACCAATTTTTTGCACGATCCCATTGCATCGTACTTAGCAATTCTTCTAGCCAATCAAAATAAAGACTAACGACGAATGCGGGTTGTTTCTCTAATCGTTCCATCGCTCCTTCATCATTTCGCTTTAGAAAGAGTAGGTGTGAAGATGCGAGTGCTTTTGAGAGCGGGTGCATCTTTGTATCAATTCGTTTCTTTTCTTCCTCAAGGAGAAGGTTCTCTGTTAAGAGTTCTCCCCATATATGACGGTAAATAAAGAATCTTTCTTGTGTATAGGAGTCTGCTGAGAAGAACATGGTATGTACGAGCCGAGCCGTTTCCTGCAAGATGGGTTCACATTCAGCAGGTGCAGGTTCTGATTTGAAATCTCGTACAATGGACTCCACTTTATCTACAAATAGATGAATTACGTTAATGGGTTGATGATAAGAATAGATTTTTTTTGTTTCAAACTCCTTGACTTCTTCTAATAGTTTTTGAAAAGAATATAACGCGCCGTGCAGTTTATATAACTCATGGATCGCAACAACGCGCGGTGCTTTCCGCTCCAATTTCATGTAAAAATCTGTAAAAATACTCATTAGAAAATACATTTGTTTATAAGTAAGACGCGCCTGCTCTTTCTTAAATGTCTCATATTCAGAGTCAAAGTATGAATACCAACTTGTATAATCCGTTTCTGCAAAAGAGGAGGATTGTAGCAGTTGTCGAGCCGTTCGAATTGGTGTTTGCGATGGTTTTGTTTTATTTTTAAATAATTTTAATACATCGCCCACTTTTCCAAAACTAGAAGCAGCTGATAATAAGACGGCAAGCATATGCTCGCATTGTGTAGGTGCAAAACAATCGCAATAACTGTTTGATACATTGCGAATGGGAATGTGAACGCTATATATGTTGCTATCAGTCTCTACCGTCCCTGATAGCGTATACCCATCAAAATCCACATTATAGACAACACCGCTGCGATATAAATGACGAGCGTTCGCAACATGTTCTTGATCAGCCGCCTGCTGCGGATCTAATCCTTGAACAAATTCATTTGCAATCATCATAATCTCATCTTTCGTAATTGAATGTTGCAGCATAATTTTCCTCCGTACAAAAATTTTCGTTCCTCTACCATTATAAACAAAAATGTAGGAAAACAGAAAAAAAGGAATTACAGAAGACTTATTAACGATAGATGTCCGTAATGTAGAAAGGAAAAGTGCTACGAAGTATAAAGTAACGACGTATGAGGAATATCATATTCGTTATGGTGATGGGTCAGTGAAGTTTAAAAGCTTTAGTAATGACCATATGGTTACGGTAAATGAAGATGGAAAACTACTATATCATTCACTTGTAGCAAATAATCCGTTAAAGTCTGAGGAAATTGCTGGTCCGACGCATTAACTAGAAAAGAAACTATCTCGTTAACGGGATAGTTTCTTTTTGTAAGATTGATTTTAGGATAATACGGCTTGTACATAAGGATCTTGTAGAATTTTGTTAATGAATGGAAGCATGTCTGTTCGGAAGGGAATATCGATTGGAAATGGTTTTTGTGACCCGGGCTTAACACCATATTGAATCATTTTGTAATGTGTCTTTTCATCATGCTTTAGTATAAGTAATTTATAGCGGTTATCATCTTGTTCAATCGAGAAATCAATAGAGGTTGCATCGTATGTCATATCATCATCTTTATATAGGTAAGACTTTGGAGTTCCAATCCAGTCTATTTTTGCTTGTAAGTTCATGTTTTTACCTCCTTACTGTCATTATAGAAAAATAAAAGCCAGCTCTCAAATATAAGAGAACTGACTTATGATTTAGCAGTTATTGATTATTTTAAAATTTTTACTTTTACCGTTTTACGTCCCCATTTGTTAGCAGCGCTATCTGAACCAACTAGAACGTCGATACGGTTACCTTTAATTGCACCGCCAGTATCACCAGCGATTGCTTCTCCATAACCTTCTACCCATACTTTTGATCCTAATGGAATCACTTTTGGGTCAACAGCAATCATTTTCATATTTGGATTTGCTGTTAGGTCATGACCCATTGCAGTTAATACACGACCACCATATGTGCCGCCGTTTTCACTTGGATGAGCTGTATATGCTGTCGCTACAACCGTTAATTCACGGCCGCCAGCAGGCGCACTTGTAGCAGCTGCTTTCACTTGCATGACAGGTTTTGCTTGTGCAGCTGATTTAGCAGGAGCTTGTGTTTCTTGTTTTTCTACTACAGGAACTACAGGAGCTTCACCTGTTAAGAAAGGAACATGAACATAAGCTGTTTTCCCGTTATATTCAAATTGTAACCATCCATTTTGTACTTGGTTCGTTGTTTCGATTTTATCATCTTTCTTTAACGTACCAAGAATTTCTGAATTTGTGTTTGCTTCTGCACGTACATTTAATACGTTAGCAGTTACATAGTAGATGCTTTTTGTGAACTCTGCACTTACGAATACGTCTTTACCATTGAATTTAATTTGTGACCATCCGTTTTCTGTATTTATAACATCTAGTTTATGACCATTTAATACTTTTCCTACAACTTTTGATTCCGTAGTTGGGTTTTCTCGTACATTTAGTACGTCTGTTGTTACAACAGTTTCTGCACTAGCAGAAGTAGTGAAAATCCCAAGACCAAAAACTGCTGCTGTTGCTATACCAATTAATTTTTTCATGATAGCCTCCATTGCGTTTGTTTTCGTGTCCTCATTATAGCAACAGATTTTTTTAGAATTGGGGAAATCATAGAATTACAAACCATTCGTAAAGAACCATTAACAATTTGTAACATAGCAAAAAAAGATAGAAAGCGTTTTTCATGCCTTATTTTTAAGTAGTTTACATTATATATTCCTCATTTTTAATATAGTATCTATTTTTCGGTAGAGATAAAAATATTACGAAGACATTACATAAGTTTTACTAATGGGTTACATTCCTTGAGTATTTTACTAATTTATGACTAAAATAGTTATATAAACATAAATATTTTATGTGTAGATTTAAAAATACGTAATATATCCTAACAAAAAACCGCATAATTGTTACAAAAAGAAAGAGTGAACATCCATGCATTTTCTCTTTTTTTACAACTGTAACACATCTTTTTTAGGGAAATAGATCCCTTCCGCATTTATCTCGCATCATTTGACATTGTAATCTTCACCTTTTGCTTTTCAAGGAAGTAAAAAGATGATTTGAGAAGATACAAATTGTCTATAAGAATTCTAATTGGTGGCCATTATTTTACACATTTGTAGAAAGATACCGGCAGTATTGTTGTAATTTATCCGATTTAACACATTGGAATTCGTGTCATTTTACACAACAAAAGAAACCTACGAAGGGGGATTTGATGAGGAAACTGACGAAAACATTTATTGTTTCATTGGTATTATGTCTTGCATTTACGATTTGGGGGATTATTCCTGAATCAGTGATTGGAAAAGGAAGTTTAGGAAATGTCACAACTGCTATTCAGCATGTGTTAGTTAGTAAGTTTGGTTGGTTTTATATTATTTCTGTTTCTATTTTCCTAGGGATTTCTATCTTTTTAATCGTTTCAAAATACGGTTCAATTCGTTTAGGGAAAGATGATGATGAACCTGATTATAGTTATTTAACATGGTTTGCCATGTTATTTAGTGCTGGTATGGGGATTGGACTGATTTTCTGGGGCGTTGCGGAACCATTAAATCATTTATATGCACCACCATATGGAGAAAGTGCTACAGAACAAAGTGCCCGTCTGGCACTGCGCTTCTCATTTTTCCATTGGGGATTACATCCTTGGGGACTATATGCACTTGTAGCGCTTTGTATTGCGTATTTTACATTCCGAAAAGGAAAGCCAAGTACAATTAGTGCGACCGTAGGCTCTTTATTTAAGAGTGGAGAACATGGGCGCGTTGCACATATATTTGATGTATTAGCTGTTTTTGCAACAGTGTTTGGTGTTGCAACTTCGTTAGGACTTGGTGCACAACAAATCGCGGGCGGTATTGGGTATTTAACGCCGATACCGAATTCATTAACAACACAACTCGTGATTATTGGTGCTGTAACAATTCTGTTTATGTTATCTGCTCAAACAGGATTGGATAAAGGGATTAAATATTTAAGTAATACGAATATTATTTTAGCCTTTGCACTAATGGTAATTCTATTATTTGCAGGTCCAACGAATTTTATTATGAACTATTTCACTTCGACAATTGGGGCTTACATTCAGGAGTTACCAAGCATGAGTTTTCGATTAAGTCCATTAGATAAAAGCGGAAATCAATGGATTCAATCATGGACAATTTTCTATTGGGCATGGTGGATTGCATGGTCACCATTCGTTGGGACGTTTATTGCTCGTGTATCGCGCGGACGTACAATTCGAGAGTTTGTAATTGGTGTACTGCTCGTTCCAACATTAATTGGGGCACTTTGGTTCTCTGTTTTTGGTGGTACTGGTATTCATATGGAATTATTTGACCATGCAAATATTTATGAACAAATTAAAGAGATGGGAACAGAAATTGGATTATTCGCTGTGTTCGATCATATGGGAAGTATCGGTCCTCTGTTATCAGTACTTGCAATTCTCTTGATTTCAACGTTCTTTATTACATCGGCGGATTCTGCGACATTTGTTCTTGGTATGCTAACGACACACGGTAGTTTGAATCCACCAAATCGCATTAAGTTGATTTGGGGTATTGTTCAAGCGGCGTTAGCAGCAATTTTACTTTATGTCGGTGGTTTAGCTGCATTACAGACAGCTTCTATTATCGCAGCATTTCCATTTGCATTTGTTATCTTCTTTATGGTAGCTTCGTTATTTAAAGAGCTACAAAAAGAAGGGCGGCATCGCCAACGTAAATGATCGGAAAAAGGGGCTATCCCAAAAGGGAGTGTCACATAGTCGAAAATTCGACTTATGGGACAGCTCCTTTTTTTACGCAAAATAATATTGCTCGGCTAAAAATTTTTATATTTTTTCACATGATTTTCATAAGTTATTCATATTTTTGACAAAAAATTGTCAGAAATATGTTGTCACTTTTCTATATATATGCTATATTATTTATTGTAAGCGATTTCAATAAAGTTTTAAGTGTATTCAAGGGGGACAACTAGAATAATGAAACGTTACGAAAGAAAGTGGAAGCATATTTGTTTGAAACGTGTAGCACATCGTAATGTGCAAGAAAGCACGGAACCAAAGACTCAAGTAGTGAAAGAACAACAAGACAAGCAGTTGGTTTTACAAAAATAGCAGTCACTTTTTCGTATATAAATGAAAGTAAATCGTTCGTTGGGGGATGGACGTGAAACTTACTTTCGGCTAAGGGGTATTTGTCCGATATATAGACGTTTAGTCAAAAAATAAACACAGAGCATACGGCGCTCTGTGTTTATTTTTTAATCAAACGTTTGTTTAAATAGGACTACTTCTCTTTTTTGAATCGAACCGTTTTATCCCAACCGATGACTTGTTTTTTACTTTTTGCACGCAAATAAAGAATGAGGCTGCGAATAAATAAGTAAGTAAAGAGTTGGGCATAGGTAAAGTACATAATGATACTAATGAAAATATTAATTGGTGTAAATGTTCTTTCAACACTTTGTGAACTAAATAGTTGGGCAGTATACGTAATATATGCGACATACCACATAAATAGTAATGGAATGGTATAGTGAATGTGAAATAGACCGAGTAATCCTACAATGAACCAAATATTCGAGATAATGAGAAATAACCAAAAGACAAGGTAAACGAGTACCTGCTGTAAGGAATGGACAAGCAACTTTCCTTTAAAGAAATGGAATGAAGAAAATATTTTTTCCAAAATGTATAAGTTTCCTTGTAGCCAGCGTGTTCGTTGTTTAATCAAAATTTTTAAGTGCTCTGGTTCTTGTTCCCAAGTAACAGATTCAGGGACGATTGGTAATACATAGCCTTGTTGCGTAATTCGTAATGTCAGTTCTGCATCTTCCGCAATTGCATATGGATCATAGCCACCGAGTTCTTCTAAAGCAGACCGACGAAGAAGCATATTTGTCCCGGTAAGAGAACCGGTTTGAAATAACAGCCAGCGTCCGGATTGCATGAGAAGCTGGAAAATTTGAAATTCTAGTGAAATCATTCGTGTTAACCAATTTCGTTTCTCATTTATCGTTCGAACATGTCCAACTGCACCAACTGCGTTCTCGGTTGTTTCAGCGTATTCTACAAGCATTCGCAATGCATGTGGTTCAGGCTGATTGTCAGCATCATATACACAAAAATATTTACCATTCGAAATGCTAAGGCCATAATTTAATACGCGTGATTTCCCTTTTGGTTCGCCTGGAGGAACGCGGATGTGACGAATATGAGCATAATCCCTATCGAATGCATCTCCAATTTCGGGTGTTTCGTCCTGTGAGTTATCATTTAATAGATAAATGGTGAGTTGACCTGGATATTCAATCTTGACCATTGCTTCTAGTGTATCTTTCATAACGATCCCTTCGTTATGTGCTGGAATGAAAATATCGACACTCGGATAATGGTCCAATACACGTTCTTTCTTCTTTCTATTTCGATGAATCAGCCCTGCAATCGTTAATAATGAATAATAAGCAAGTAGGGCTGAAAATAAGAAAGCAGTACAAATTAAAACATATTTAATAGAGAAGACGATGCTAATTAAAAAGACAAGTATGCAAAATAAGAGAAAGAATAGGAAAATAATGAGTGTCATCATAAGGGACTAGACTCCTGTCCATTTACTTGCTTTTGTGTGATTTGAATTTGTTGTATTGCATCGTCTGTTAACGATTCTTTCATTTTCGGATATAGTCGATTCATGACAATTTCAGCGCCAGCTATATCTGTATTTTGAAGTAAAGTTACTAAAGTATGATGATCATATTTTCCCACAAGGTCAAAATCACGTCGTACAGTAGAAAGTAATAAAGAAGCTATACGATCCATAACACTTTTCTTTGTATGTTTACTAAAAGAGATGAAATCGAAATAGATAATTATTCCTGTTTCGCTGCGACGTTTCATGGCAGCAATTAACAAAGTTTGACGTCTTTCAAATTCTGTTCTTGTTAGGAGTTTTGATTCACCGATGTACTGTTCTAATACCTGTATTCGTTCGGTTAAATTTTTATTTTCCAGAATCACTTGTTTTAACATATAAGTTGAAATATATACAAAGAAGAAGTTAGCTACCGTAAGGAAATGCGTAATCATATACTTCAATTGTAGGGATGTGCTCCATAAATAAACCCATGACTGATAGAATAAATAAAATACAGAAAGAATCGTCCCAAGTATAAAGAGTACAAAAGCCTGTTTGTCTGGTATAAATAAAAACAGTATGTGAACGAGGACATAGGAAATTGTAAAGAGTATAGCGTGTTTATATGCTGTTATATATATGGTTGTAAAATAAAATAAAATTTGTACAATCCAAAGTAGTAATACTTTTATAGAGTTATATTTCATTTGATTCCCCCTCAGGCTCGTATTTGTAGTATGCACAGTTTTATAAGAATGAATAACATTTTTTTATTTATATATACGAATGTTAAGTATGTCGTTATTTTGGAAGTTTTTAGGTGGAAGAGGAGTGCACGAATCAAAAACAAAAGCCCATTCCAATGATTTGGAATGGGCTTTTCATTTTATAAGAACATCATACCTGCAACTGCTGCGTTTAAGAAGTTCGCTAATGTACCAGCGATCACTGCTTTAATCCCTAATTGTGCAATTTGTTTTCGGCGCGTTGGAGCAAGTGTTCCTGTTACACCTAATTGAATTGCAATAGAAGAGAAGTTTGCAAAACCACAGATTGCAAATGTTAAGATCATAACGGTCTTATCAGAGAGCTCTGACATATGTGGTCCTAGACTTGCATAAGCAACGAATTCGTTAATGGCAAGTTTCTGACCGATGAAACCAGCTGCTTGTACAGCTTCGTTTGGTGAAATCCCGATTAAGATAGCGAATGGTGATAATAAATAGCCAAAGATTAAATCTAGGCTTAATTTAATATGGAACAAAGAACCAACCCATCCTAATAGGCCGTTCAGTACAGCAATTAATGCGATGAAAGCCATTAACATTGCCGCTACGTTAATTACGAGGTGCATCCCTTCAGATGCACCTCGTGCAGCTGCATCAATAACGTTTGCATCTTCACGTTCGGTAGAAAGCTTTACGTTGTTATCTGGTGTTTCTGTTTCCGGCATTATTAATTTTGCAATTAATAAACTTGAAGGTGCTGCCATGATTGCCGCTGCTAATAAATGCTCAAGCGAAATTCCCATAGCTGCATAGCCGACAAGAACGGATCCAGCAACCGCTGTCATACCGCTTACCATAACGGCAAAGAATTCACTATTTGTTAAGCGTGCTAAGTACGGTTTAATTAAAATTGGTGCTTCTGTTTGTCCTAAGAAAACAGTTGTTACAGCATTTAAACTTTCGGCTTTAGAAGTTCCGAGAAGTTTACTTAATGCACCACCAACGATACTTACAAATTTTTGCATAATACCAAAGTAATATAAAATGGCTACTAATGAACTAATAAATACAATTGGAAGTAGTGCTTGAATTACGAATACAAATCCCCAAGGGCCTTTTGTATTTACTAAGTCACCAGCGACAAATTTAATCCCCTCATAAGAAAAGTTAATTAGACCCTGGACGCCATCAGAAGCGATCTTTAATCCAGCTTTTCCAGCATCCCATCGTAATACGATGAAGGAAAATGTAATTTGTAGTGCTAGCGCAATTAAGATTGTGCGCCAATTAATAGCTTTGCGATTGGAAGATAATAAAAATGCGATTGCTAATACTCCAATCACACCGCCAATTCCCCATAAAAAATTCATGCAGTGTAAATCTCCTTTCTCATAGTAAAAAAAAGTATAAATAACGGATGTCTATACTGCTAGAAACATAACATCTTAAGTAACTTACCATACCGGGCTTCTGAGGTCAAACATCCATATAAAAGTTTAAATAAAAAGAAAATTCATTAAGAAAACACATATAAACAGGATGAAGGAGAAATAGGTTATATCTATTCGGGAGGAGATATGTATTATGGTAACGTTATAAAATATTTTTATAGAATATAGTGTATGAAATGAAGAGGAAGTAACATATTTTAAAACAAAAAAGAGCCTTCTAGCAATCTAGAAGGCTCTGAAACTATCAATTAAGGTGCTTTCGTGTAACCTAAGAAATGATTCTTCCAATAAGAGTTACTTAATGAAGCAACAGCTACACCGTTATCTCCAGCTTGGATAAATGATCCGCCCCCAAGGTAAATACCCATGTGGGAAGGACCTGATTTATAAGTGTTTTGGAAATAAATTAAGTCGCCTGGCTGTGGATTTGAAGTCTTTGGTAGGCTGCTCCAATATCCTGCCACACTTTGACGGCTAATGTTATGACCAAATTTCTTATATACATGGAAAATATAACCGCTACAATCCACACCATTAGCAGAAGTTCCGCCCCATACGTATGGAACACCTGCCATCGATTTTGCATATGCAAGGATCGATGAGTTATTACCACTATTATTTGTATTGGTATTGTTTTGCATGTTAGATGGTGTGTTAGGTTTTGTTTCTACAGCACCACCAACTGGTGTTTTAGATAAGAAGCGAGTTCCGATATAACCAGTTTGTCCGTTATAGTTAATTTTACTCCAACCAGAGTTTTCAGAAAGCACTTGAACCTTATGGCCGTGAGGAAGAGCACCGATAATTCGGTAGTTTGTACCTTCGCCGCTACGTACATTGAGGGCGGAGGCATTTACATAATAATCTCCAATCGCTCCCTGCGTTTGAGGTGCTTGTTGTTTAGGTTGTTCTGGCTGAGCGGTTCCGCCCTTAACAAATTTTACAAATTCACTACTCACATACCCGGTTTGACCTTGGTGATTAATTTTAAACCAACCATTTTCGCTACCAATTACGTGTAATGTTTGTCCGTTTAATACACCACCGATTACGCTATGGTATGTAGCTGGACCCGTACGAACGCGTAAAGATGTTGCATTTACAACGTAAGTTCCGCCAGTTTGTACAGTTACATGATTACCATTTTGATATTTTGGCTCTTCTTGACTTCCTTGAATTACATTGTCGTTAGAGCCACCTTTTGTTACATAGTCTTTACTAATGTAAGCTGATTGTCCTGCATAGTTAATTTTAAACCAATCTTGAACTTCACCAACAACTTGTACAACTTGTCCTTTACGAACAGATCCTAAAATAGTGTGAGAAGTGCTAGGCCCTGTACGAACGCGAAGAGAAGATACGTTTACCGTATAGTTTCCGCTTGCTGGTTGTACAGTTGCAGAATTACTATTGTTATTTGCAGAGTTAGCGCTTGCAGAAGCACCAGATACAAATTGGCTGCTTACGTAACCAGTTTGTCCATTATGGTTAATTTTAAGCCAGCCATTCTCTTGACCGATTACGTGTAATGTTTGCCCTTCGTACACACGACCTATAATAGAACTAGAAGTGCTAGGACTTGTACGTACACGCAATACATCAGCAGTTACTTTGTTGTTTCCACCTGTGCTTACATTTGTTTTTGCTGCACCGCCTTGTGAAACGAACTCACCGCTAACATAACCAGTTTTTCCATTTAAGTTAATTTTGAACCAACCATTTTCTTGACCAATAACATTTAACTTCTGCCCATTGTATACGCGAGAGATAATCTGATGAGAAGTACCAGAACCTGAACGAACGTGTAATACATCAGCAGTTACAGTGTAACTTGAACCATTTGATGTTGCGACTTGAACGGATTGTGTAGCAGGCTTTTGTGGAGTTTGCTCTGGGGCAGCTTGAACACTATCAAGTGTTGGAGCTGCTCCTCCTGCTACAGACACCGCCGCAAGACCGGCAAGATATTTTTTCATGTTTTGTCGATTCCTTTCTGTCTGTAGTATAGTGAAGAAATATTTACCAACTGTTAAAAATTCTAAAAGGCATGTCGATTACTGTCAAGACTTATGAAGGAATCTGAATATGACAAAAAGGTTACAAAACAGAAATAAAGATAGATTCTTCACACTGATTTTTACTTAAAATACATATATTTGAAAAAACGAACGAAATATTATTCGTATTTATGGAAAAGAAATGTCAGAAGTTGTGAAGCTCTGTACGAACGATTTTTGTAATAATTTCGTAATTGGCCCCACATGTCCATTTTGAATTGCGGTTCCATCAAGATGCGTCATCGGTAAAATTTCTATCGTGGTTCCTGTAAAAAAACATTCATCTGCATGATAGACATCGCGAATACTAAATAGCTCCTCTTGTACAGGAATCTTTAATTTATTTGCTAAAGATAGCGTATATTGGCGTACAATTCCATTTAAGATTAAATGATTCGCGGGGTGTGTATAAAGAGTACCATTTTTTATGAGAAAGAAATTGGAGTGACTTCCTTCTGTAACGATACCGTTTCGAACGAGAAGAGCTTCTTTGCAACCTTTACGTTCTGCTTTTGTATAGGCTAATACGTTCGGTAATAAATTAAGGGATTTAATATCGCAACGTAACCAGCGCACATCTGGTTCTGATATCGCGCGTACTCCATATTCAATCCATAGGGAAGGGCGTTCTTTTTTCGAGATATAAGCATAGATTGTTGGAGGTAAATCAAAGGAAAATGCATGTGCACGTGCTTGAATACCGCGGGAAACTTGTAGATAAATCGTCCCATCTTCGTGAAAGTGATTCTTTTCGATTAATTTGTAAAGTAATACAATGAGCTCCGCTTTCGAAAAGGGGAGTGATAATTCAATTTCTTCCATTGAGCGATAGAGCCTTGTTAAATGCGGCTCCAATAAATGAAAGTTTCCTTTATAGAGCCGAATTACTTCATAGACACCATCGCCAAATTGTAATCCGCGTTCTTCTAAATCTATGTATGGATTTTGTTTGTGTGCATCAATAATTCTCTCGTTCCACAGTATAAATCTTTCATATGCCAAATTACATCCCATCCTTTCCAAACCACATACGTGATGAGTTGTGTTTCTCATCCTGTATAGTAAATGTTATGAAATATATTTGTATGTTGTGATTTAGGATTGACCAATATTTTATATAAGCGAGTATTATTATTGTATTTTGTATATACAAATTCGAAAATGAGAAATAAGAATCCTGCTTTTGAAATAAAAAAAGCAACATTCATAAGGAATGTTGCCAAGGAGGGTAGTTATATTTCATAGGGACATTGTCTTATTAAAGGCTCGGTGAGTGACAAAGCACAATGCCTTTTCCAGACAATTAGTGTCACTTCTGTAACACTAGAAAGTTGTGAACAAAATTCCAGTCATTTCTCATGGGGATGTATTGAACAAAATACGAGAGAAGAGAATGGTTTGGAATGTTGTTTGCAAATTCAATTATAAAGATGTTTCGTGAATTTAATGTAAATATTTAGTGAAGATTATGTAATTTCAGCATAAAAAAAGAGCTGAGATTACTCAGCCCCTTTTTTGTCTTCTTTAATAATTGTTTTTACTTCACCTGTTTTAATTTTGTTGCTTTCTGAGAAGCGAAGTAAGTCTCCTTCGATGAGTTGATCGGACATGCGAAGTTCATTTTGCGCACGATCAATTAACGCTTGAGATTCTTCTTTTGGTAATTGTACAACTTCGCCTGTCATACGGTCGTAGAATGTATTGTTTGCATACATATATTTATCTGTAACGAAACTACCATCGCGGAGAACAACGAATCCTTTATAATCTGGTGAGAATACGTCATGACCAAAGCGTACATCATTACTTGAGTCAACACCAAGTAAATTTAGAATGGTTGGTTTAATGTCGATTTCACCAGTTGGTTTTGAGATTGTTTTACCTTCTTTTTGACCTGGAACGTGAATAAACATTGGTGTCTTTTGTAAGTTCATATGGTCAAATGTTGTAATTTCTTCTTTTCCTAAGAACTGTGCCATAGCACGGTTATGGTTTTCAGAAATACCATAGTGGTCACCGTAGAATACAATAACAGAATTGTCATAAATGCCTTCTGCTTTTAGACGTTCAATAAAATGTTTCATTGCTTCGTCTAAGTAGCGAGCTGTTACCATATAGCGGTCAAATACTCCATCCCCAGAGTTGTAAGGTTCAATTAATTTCGTATCTTCATCATATGTGAATGGGTAATGGTTTGTTAATGTTAGGAAGCGAGTATAGAATGGTTGCTTCACTTGCTTTAACATATCAATAGATTGATCAAAGTATTCAATATCCTTTAATCCCCAGTTTAATTTCGTTTCTGGTGTAATCTTATAATCAAGTTCGTTGTAGTAACGATCGTATCCTAATGCTGGATACATTATGTTACGGTTCCAGAATGTTGCATTGTTTGCATGGAATACAGCTGTGTAATATCCTTGCTGACGTAGAATTTCTGGAGTTGCTGTAAATTCATTGTTACCGTGTGTGAAGAATACAGCACCGCGATCAAGTGGATACAATGATGTATCTACTAAAAATTCAGCATCTGATGTTTTTCCTTGCCCAGTTTGATGGAAGAAGTTATCAAAGTAATAACTTTCTTTTATAAATTGGTTTAAAAATGGTGTAACTTCTTGATCGTTTACTTTTGCCCCAATTAAAAACGTTTGTAAGGATTCAAGAGAGACAACGATTACGTTTTTCCCTTTTGCAATCCCAAACATGTTTGGATCCGGTTTGCTTTGTGTTGTTTTCACGTAGTTTTCTGTTTCTTGCAGTTTGCTACCATCAGCGAATGCTTTTTGTGAACTTGATTTTGCTTGTAACCCAAGGTCATACACTTGGTGAGCATATAAACCTAAGTTTTTAACAAGCATAACGCGGTCAAATGAGCGTGTTAATAACTCTGGACGTTCTGTTTCTGCTAGACCTAAGTTTGCAAAGAAAATGGCAATCGTTGATACAAAATATAAAGAACGCATTGGTCGTGATACACGTTCCGTTTTTGCGAAACCTTGCTTTTTCTTAAGCAGAACGAAGAAAATTACAATGTCAACAAAAGCAACGATGATTTTGTAGTTAAGAAGTTCTTTTACACTGGACCCTAACTGTCCGAAGTTAGACGTTTGTCCAAGAACTGGTAAAGTAACAAAGTCGTTATAAAATCCATAAAACATTACGTTACCAACTAGAATGATTGTTAACACAAAATCAATTCCAAGTGCTATATAGTTGCGTTTCTTTCCCTTTACAAATAATGCAAGACCTACAAGCAGTAATGATGCTGCTAGTGGGCTAATAAACAAGATAAACTCTTGCATGAAAGATTCAAGTTTCAAATCAAAACTTGTACGTGTAATGATGTAAGTTTTTAGCCATACAGCTAAAGCAACAAACAAAGTAAAACGTACATTATGAAATTGTGATTTTAAAGATTCCTTCATCCATTCCACCCTTTCTCTATCAGGCTTGGTCGATTTTGGAGCGAAAAATGCTAAAATAAAAAATACATAGTTTCTTTTGCTATGAGCAGTATTTTCTATTTACTCATATACGACTTTAACTATGCATACCCTTTTTGGTTTCTTTGGTTAAATCATAAGTATAACGTCATTTTTGTATTATACAACAAAATTCAATTCTGAGAAACACTATAACATTTGACATTTTTTTGTATTTTTATTGTGACTGCCAAAAAAACTTTAACATTGGTTTATATGTTCGTCAACTAGAAAATATAACAAAGGTAAAAGGGATGTTAAGAGAAATTTAACATTTTATATTGAGAAATATAAGGGAAGACATACTATGTAATCTAGTAGAAAATGATTATATGAGAACAAGCATATGAAAGTAACTAGAACACTTGTTCTTTTGAGGTTTGTCTGTTAAAATACAATTTGATTGGTAAAATCTATGTATATGCGATAAATGTTTTGCAATGCAAGAAGATTGTTCTTTGGAAGCATAACAAGATATGGAGGCTTTTATATGGAAAGAAAATTTTCAGTGGAAGCATTTTGGAAGAAAATAAAACATGTAGCCAAACAAGCAGGTCAATCTGTCATTTATGCAAGTTTATTGCTGTTTTACGTGTTGCAAAGGCAAGATGTTCCAAAACGAGTGAAGGCTACAATTATTGGAGCGCTTGCTTATTTTATTGCGCCGATTGATGCGATTCCTGATTTCATAGCTGGCATTGGTTATACGGATGATTTAGGTGCATTAACGGCCGCATTATTGCAGGCATCCATGTATGTAGATGAAGATGTAAAGGAAAAAGCAAAAATGAAATTAGCCAATTGGTTTGGTTCAGGCATAGATACATCGTTTATCGATCAACATTTCAATCAATAGGTAAGAATTGTCCTGTACTTAGAGGACAAACATAAGCGAGGAGTGCATTATGCCATCAGGAAAAACACATACGAAAATCAACTTACTTTCTCTTCCGATTGTTTTGTTACTGCTTATTTCGTATGGTCTAACAAATTTTGATTTTCTCTTAACGTTTGCCATTGGCTTTTTAGTAGGTACATTTTTTTTAACACCGGATTTAGATATCCATAGTAGTGCTTATAATAAATGGGGATTACTTCGAATTTTTTGGTACCCGTACCAATGTATTATGCCTCATCGTTCTTTTTTGACTCATACAATTATAATTGGTGATCTCATTCGTATATTGTACATGTTATTCGTTTTCTCTCCACTTTTATACATAGTCAATCGAACTGTATTGGATGGAAAATTAGTTGATATGGCGAAAGAACATGAAGTAGGATTGATAACATTTGTACTAGGAGTTATTGCCGCTAGCACATTGCATATTATCGCGGATCAATTCAATACACGACGAAGAAAACTGATGAGAAGAAAAAAGAGAAGACGAAGAAGGTAGAACCTGTGTCACAAGGTCGTAAAAATGACTTTTTGACACAGGTTTTTCTTTTGGGTTAGCAGCATAAAATCACAAGTCTTTTTTAAAAAGGGAGTAAAGCTGAAGAAGAAAGCAGACAAATATCAATTCGTGTGCACAATGAAACATATAATCAAACGTTTGTTTAAAATGAATTTATCGTACTCTCGTTTCAAATAATAAAATTTTCAAAAAGCGTTTTTAAAATAAAAAAGGATGTGGTAAAGTATAGATATAAATGAAAACGTTTTCTTAAGTGTCTTATTTTTATCTTAAAGGTATGATGACCATACAGTATGCTGATAAGGTTATGGATATGTGAAAAAGGGATTATAGAAAGGGAGAGGGACAATGAACACATGGACACAAGTTTATGATCCGTTCGGGAACATTTGGATTTCCGCAGCGGTGGCACTTATTCCAATTATCTTTTTTTTCTTGGCTTTAGCTGTTTTTCGTATGAAGGGGTACGTAGCAGGATTTATTACCGTTGTATTAACAATTTTGGTAGCGCTATTTGTATATAAAATGCCATTTACAATGGCGATGGCGGCAACTGGATATGGTTTTCTATATGGGCTATGGCCAATTGCTTGGATTATTATCATGTCGGTATTTTTGTATAAAATTTCTGTGAAAACAGGACAGTTTGATATTATTCGTGCATCTGTATTATCCATTACAAATGATCATCGTTTACTTGTCATTTTAATCGGTTTTTCATTTGGAGCATTTTTGGAAGGAGCAGCAGGATTTGGAGCACCAGTAGCCATCACAGCAGCGCTTCTAGCAGGACTTGGCTTAAATCCTTTATATGCAGCAGGGCTTTGCTTAATTGCAAATACAGCGCCAGTAGCATTTGGAGCAATGGGAATACCGATTACAGTTGCAGGGCAAGTAACAGGTATTGATCCTCATAAAATTGGACAAATGGCTGGGCACCAATTGCCATTCTTATCGTTATTTGTTCCGTTCTTTATTGTATTTTTAATGGATGGTTTCAAGGGAATAAAGCAAACATGGCCGGCGTTATTTGTAGCGGGGGGTTCTTTTGCAATTACACAATTTATTACGGCGACATTTTTAGGACCAGAACTTCCAGATATTACATCAGCGCTTGTCAGCTTAGTATCTTTATCGCTATTTTTAAAAGTATGGCAGCCAAAAGAAGTGTATCAATCGAATCAAGCAAATGTGGAAGCTGCAGCAACAGCGGAAGCTTCATCGATGCCAAATTTAACAGGTAAAAAAGTTGTGAAAGCTTGGTCGCCATTTATTATTTTGACTGCTATGGTAGTGATTTGGAGTCAAGATTTCTTTAAAGCATTATTTGCTCCAGGTGGGGCGTTAGAAAGTTTTGTCATGAAGTTTGAAATTCCGGGTCTGCACAATTTAGTCATGAAGGCAGAACCAATTGTAAATAAACCAACGCCTTATGAGGCTGTATTAAAATTTGATATTGTATCGGCAACCGGAACAGCTATTTTAATCGCATGTATCATTTCCATTTTTGTATTAAAAATGAGTGCAAAACAAGCGGTTGAAACATTGAAAGAAACATTACAAGAATTAAAAATGCCAATTTTATCTATTGGATTTGTATTAGGCTTTGCATTTATTGCGAATTATTCTGGTCTATCATCTACACTTGCACTAGCGTTAGCTGGAACAGGAGGATTATTCCCGTTCTTCTCGCCATTTCTTGGCTGGATCGGCGTATTCTTAACAGGATCAGATACATCGGCAAATGCGCTATTCTCGAACTTACAATCGATTACAGCGCAGCAAGTAGGTGTAAAAGAAGTATTACTTGTTGCGGCAAATACGACAGGTGGTGTAACGGGGAAAATGATTTCTCCGCAATCGATTGCAATCGCGTGCGCAGCAGTAGGACTTGCAGGAAAAGAATCCGATTTATTCCGCTTTACAGTAAAACATAGTTTGTTCTTTGTCATTATCGTTGGAATTATGACGTATGTACAAGCTTATTATTTAACGTGGATGATACCGTAAAAGTGTAAATTGATTTGCATTTTTCAGATTATAGTGTATGATAGAAAAGTATTAAAAATTAAATCAGTGATAAACTAGGGGTGCCCAATGTATGCGTGGGCTGAGAGAGAAGTACGCAAACTTCTTAACCCTTTGGACCTGATCTGGCTCGTACCAGCGTAGGGAAGTTAATGGCTTTACATAATGATGACTTTTATGAGCCAGGTCCTTATTTTCTTATGGACCTGGCTCTTTTTCATTTTGCATGCGCTGGTTACAAGTTGAATCTCGTCCTTGTCACATGTAAAGCGGAGCCGACTGTTTCGTCTTAGTGTATAAAGTTCTTCCGCATAGAAAGTGTTTTTTTACTTTCTTGTGCGGAAGATTTTTAGACGTGAGGGGCTAGAAGGTGAAGCTGGATTCAAGAAATGCGGAGCTGACTGTTTAGCAGCTGAAGGGAGAATCGAATTTTTCTAGGTAAAGTAGATTTCTTGAAATGATAAAGGGGAGGAAACAAAAATCATGGAACAATCTGTTTCAGCTGAGCAAATTGAATTAAAGTCGAGTTTACCAGGGAGTAAGAAAGTGTATGTGGAGGGGTCACGTGAAGGTATGAAAGTGCCGATGCGTGAGATTGAATTAAGTGACACAAACGGAGTGCCAAATTCCCCGATTCGTGTATATGATACGAGCGGTCCCTATACGGATCCAGAATATAAAGTGGAACTCGAAAAAGGGATTCCAACTCCTCGTCGCAATTGGATTATAGAACGCGGAGATGTAGAGGAGTATGAGGGACGCGAAATCAAGCCGGAAGATGATGGTGTAAAAGCTGCTTCGAACCATACACCTGTGTTCCCGCAAATGGATCGTAAACCTCTTAGAGCAAAGAAAGGTGCGAATGTCACGCAGATGCATTATGCTCGTAAAGGGATTATTACATCTGAGATGGAATATGTTGCAATTCGTGAAGGGGTAGAACCGGAGTTTGTTCGAAAAGAGATTGCCGAAGGACGGGCCATTTTACCAGCGAATATTAACCATCCAGAAGCAGAACCAATGATTATCGGCCGTAATTTCCATGTGAAAGTAAATGCGAATATCGGAAATTCTGCTGTTTCGTCTTCGATTGCCGAAGAAGTAGAAAAGATGACATGGGCAACGCGCTGGGGTGCGGATACAATTATGGATTTATCAACGGGGAAAAATATTCATACAACGCGCGAATGGATTATTCGTAATGCCCCTGTACCAGTTGGGACAGTGCCGATTTACCAAGCGTTAGAAAAGGTACAGGGGATTGCTGAAAACTTAACTTGGGAAGTATACCGCGATACATTAATTGAACAAGCGGAACAAGGTGTGGATTATTTTACAATTCACGCGGGCGTATTATTGCGCTACATCCCGCTCACAGCAAAACGCATGACGGGAATTGTTTCGCGCGGCGGATCAATTATGGCGCAGTGGTGTCTATACCATCATAAAGAAAACTTCTTGTATACTCATTTTGAAGAAATTTGTGAGATTATGAAACAGTATGATGTTTCCTTCTCTTTAGGAGATGGGTTACGCCCAGGATCTATTGCAGATGCAAATGATGAAGCTCAGTTTGCAGAGCTTGAAACGTTAGGGGAATTAACGAAAATTGCTTGGAAGCATGATGTGCAAGTCATGATTGAGGGGCCAGGGCACGTACCGATGCATTTAATTAAAGAAAATATGGAGAAAGAAATAGATATTTGTCAAGGTGCGCCTTTCTATACGCTGGGGCCTTTAACAACAGATATCGCACCAGGTTATGATCATATTACTTCTGCAATTGGTGCAGCGATGATTGGATGGTTTGGGACTGCGATGCTTTGTTATGTAACACCGAAAGAGCATTTAGGATTGCCAAATAAAGATGATGTTCGAGAAGGTGTGATTACTTACAAAATTGCAGCGCATGCAGCTGACCTTGCAAAAGGACATAAAACAGCGCAACAAAGAGATGATGCGTTATCAAAAGCGCGCTTTGAATTCCGTTGGCGCGATCAATTCAATCTATCGTTAGATCCTGAAAGAGCAATGGAATTTCATGATGAAACATTGCCAGCAGAAGGAGCGAAAACAGCTCATTTCTGTTCGATGTGTGGCCCGAAATTTTGTAGTATGAAAATTTCACATGATATTCGGGAGTATGCAAAAGAAAATAATTTAGAAACGACAGAAGCAATTGAAAAAGGAATGAAAGAAAAAGCAAAAGAATTTAAAGAGGCTGGTAGTCACTTATATCAATAATGACGTTCGATGTTTTTGAGAGTTGTTTATAGCAACCTTCTCATGTATGCAAGATAGGGTATGAATGTTCTAAAAATAGAAATATGTACGATTTTGAACACCTTTTCCTTCATTGATTACATGTACCTAACTTTATAATAGAGAAGCCCCCTTTGCTAAGACGGTAGCAAAGGGGGCTATTGTGTTTTACAGATGAAAGAAAGAGAATAATAAGCTGAGAGTTACTTTGAAACGGTCTTTTTGCATGTCTTACTTCTCCTTTAAAAATGTTCGATCCTTTAGGAAGAGGTTCCAGAAGAAGATAAAGCCTGGAAGTAAGATTGCGATACCGATTGCATAAAGGATAAGTAAAGCATAGAATGTTTCTTTCGTTGTAAAGCTTGTGAACACGGTGATATCTGGATAAATAATATATGGTAAATGGGCTACGCCATAGGCATAACTTGCGAAAGCATATTGAGCAACGACTGCTAAAACAGCAATGCGAGGCCAACCGAGAGAATCGTGCTTTTTATTTGACCACCATAGAGAGGAATAACCGATAACAAATAAAATAATAGATATCGTGAACCATGGGAATTGTTTCATTAATCCTTGCATAAGCCAATGTGTTTCTGGATCCATGACCACAAGGGCAATGATAGCCGTAACAAGAGTAGCTGGTCCGAGTATAATGGCATTCCGTCTATAAAGACGGTATGTATCTTCTGAGCGGCGTTCTCTAGCAAAATCAGCTAGGAAAAGTGAAGATAAAAATAGCTCAGAAGTTAATCCAAATAGCATATAACAATAAATAACAGGACTGGATAAAAGTTTACTATATAAGAGAACTTCTTTGCCTCCGCTCGTTGAAATATAGGCACCTTCTGTTACTGGTAAAACAGTAATCAGTAAGGCTGGAATAAGCAATCCTGTAATACCGGAAATAAAGCGTAAAGTATGTTCATATTTCGGGACAGAATAGGCAAATACCATAAATGTACTACGAATAGAAATGAGAACTAAAATGAGTGTAACAGGTACAAACATGACGGTAGCGAGTGTAAAAGCTGCTTTAGGAAAAAAACCAAGAAAAGCAACGACAACAAATACGAGAAACGTATTCGTCACTTCCCAAGTTGGTGATAAATAACGGTTAGCAAGTTTAGCAGCAAGCGTTGGATGTTTTGCATACACCATGCCCCAAAAACCCGCTCCAAAATCAATGGAACCTAAAATACTGTATACGAAAATAAGAGCCCATAAGATGATGATGGCAATACTAGCTTCATGCATGCGAGTCTCCTCCTTGCGGGTGTAAATCATTTTTTAATGGATGTCTTTTAAAGAATGTTCGAAGTACAACAATAGTTAAAAGACCGAGTCCAATGTATAAAATAATAAATAAGATGAATAATGGTCCAACGAAATCGGCACGTGTGGCCGCGTCAACGGTCCGCTGCATGCCGTAAATAGTCCAAGGTTGTCGGCCGCTACAGCTAAAGATCCACCCAAATTCAATGCCAAGCATCATAATCGGTCCGCATGCAACAGTAGCCCATAGTAACCATTTTGGTAATTGTGCGCCTTTCTTTCGATAAATAAAGTACCAGTAAAGAAGTGCGATTACTGCAACTGCAAAAGTAAATACAGCTGAACCTACCATTAAGTTGAAAAAGGTGTGTGTATAAAATGGGGGCCATGTTTCCTGTGGGAATTCATTTAACCCTTTTACAATCGTGTTAGGATCGAGGCCAACTAATAAGCTCAGCATATTTGGAATTTCTAACGCATATCGCAGCTTATTGGTTGCGGAATCTACAAATCCACCAATCGCAAGGGGCGCATGTGATGTCGTTTCAAATAAAGCTTCTGCCGCTGCTAATTTTTCTGGTGAATGGTTATGTAAGGCAATCGCAGATTCGTGCCCAGAAATCCACATAATTGCTCCTGTTATACACGTGACGACAAGTCCTAAAAATAACCCTTTCTTATGATAGACAATTTCTCGCTTGCTCGTATTTCTTTTTAATAATTTAAAAGCCCCAATCGCCGCAATAACAGCTGCACCTGTTGCATAAGCTGTAATTACGACATGAAAGGAACTTGTGAAAAAGCTTGGGTTAAAGAAAGCTTTCCAAGGGTTTACATTGTAGACAGAACCATCTGGATTCATAGAAAATCCCGCTGGTGTATTCATCCATGTATTTGCTGATGTAATTAATACAGCGGAAGCAGTCGCACCAAGCATGACAAGAAAGAGCGAAACAAGTCTCATCATTGGAGGTAATTTATCCGCTGCGTATACGTAAATAGACATAAATAAAGCTTCTAAAAAGAAGGCGAAAATTTCAATCTGAAAGGGAACGGAAATAACTTGGCCGACAATTTTCGCGAATCCAGGCCAAAGAAGTGAAATTTGTACACCTACAATTGTTCCAGTCGGAATCGCCACGCCAAGAAGAATAGCGAAAGCTTTTGTCCAACGCTTTGCCATGATGGCATAATCGGAATCTTTTTTTAAGTGGTATAATACTTCACTGATGAAAATCATTAAAGAAAGCCCGATTCCAAGCGTTGCAAAAATGATATGGAATGCTAATGATGATCCAAAGAAAGCCCGTGATAATGTAACAGTATCCATAATTCTACTCCTCTACATTTTTGCCATTATTTTCTGATTGGATTGGTAAATTTATTCAAAAAATCTTAGAATATATCTGTATTTTAAAAAATGAATATGATAGTATTATGTTGAAAAATTCAGAAAAAAGAAAAGGAACATTTCGTTTGTGTTTTAGAACAAAATCTTTTATAATTCTTTTTGCGAACATAGGTTCTGTTTTAGGAGTCAGCTGAAGCAAATAGAGTAAAGAAGTTCATATGAAACGGAGGAGATGTTTTATGTATCCTGAGGTCATTAATAAAATGGCGTTTTCAAAAAAACATAAAGACTTGTTACTAAAATTATATAATAAAGAGATTACACGGAAAGAATATGACCATCTTGTACAATCATTATATAGACCTACAAAAAAAGCGTAAGGAAGAGCCTGTCTAAAAGTATAACTTTTGGACAGGCTTTTTTTAATAAGTATTTAGTCGGTTCACGAATATTTATCTTAATTGAAAAAATATAGTATAAAGATTTTTCGTTCATGTATGTTCCTATACAATTACGGTTAATCTGATTGAGGAGGTGAGAGAATTTGAACAAACGCCTGTACATTTGGACTGGAATAATTGTGTTATTGTTGTTGGGGGGATTAGTTTTTTTGACTGCATTCCAAGGGAACCGGACTGAGCACTTTATTTTGAGGCATATGTTTAACGAAAATGGTTCAATTGCGACATATCGGATATCTGATCCAAAAGAGGGGAAGAATGAGGCCACTGGCCGCGAAGCATTGTCAGAATCAGCGGGGCTTTGGCTACAATATGCTCTTGATCAAGATGATCAATCGTTGTTTGACGAG
The DNA here is from genome assembly GCF_000017425.1 of Bacillus cytotoxicus NVH 391-98. Classification (GTDB taxonomy): domain Bacteria; phylum Bacillota; class Bacilli; order Bacillales; family Bacillaceae_G; genus Bacillus_A; species Bacillus_A cytotoxicus. The sequence continues at coordinate 3,815,022 of NC_009674.1, read as the reverse complement.
CAATTAAAGGTGCTTCAAAATTATTTCATACAGAAAGACTATATTGTTTTATGGAAAATTTCTGAAATGGGGAAAAAGCAATCCGCAACAAATGCACTTATTGATGATTTACGCATTATCGAGCAGTTATATCGTGCATATGATATGTATAAAGAAAAACGCTATAAGCGTCTTGCTGATCAATTGAGTGATGCTGTACTTCGTTTCAATAAAAGAGGAAAGCAGTATGTTGATTATTATGATGCGGACAATCGCATACAAAATAACTTTTTAACGACATCTTATATAAATCCACATGCTTTTTATTATATGAAGAAATATGGAAAAATTTCAGCGACGCATTATGAAGAAATCGTTCAATTTTTAGCAGATTACCCGCGACAGAATTGGGCATTTCCAAAAGAATATAAAGAAGATGGTACATTTCGATATGACAAGATTGTAAACTTAATTGATCAATCCTATGCAGCATATCACCGTAGTTTGGGAGGAATTACATCAGAGGCTTATTTTGCATTTATTAAGAAGAAATTCCAGCAAGATGGAAAGTTATACGGTCGTTATCATTTAGAAACAGGAGAGCCAGCAGTTGACTATGAATCACCAGCTGTATATGGATTAACAATTTTATATGTATTGAAAACAGGGGACATAGAGTTTGCGAAAACATTGTATGCGCGGATGAATGAATTTCGAAATGATAGTGTATTCAGCAGATTTTACGGTGGCTATGTAACCGGAAAAGATAACAATACTCATATTTTTGATAATATATTACCGCTCTTGGCTGAGACGGAATTGAATAAGAAGAAGTAAAAAACAATGCCATCTTCATCTGAAAAGATGGTATTGTTTTTCTTTTTATTACCTTGATTTATTGTATATAATAAGGAGCTTTGCAGTACTTTAAACGCGGGAAGCATTTTATATGATGACGTTCATCTTCTTTTCAATAGATGAGATGATGTGAAGGGCAAACAACAGAAAAGCAGAGGCCTGCTGCCTCTGCTTTTTTGTGAAATATTATGCGAATTTATTTTTTATCCAATTCTTTCCTTCAACAAGACGAGCTGTCATTACGGCACAAGCGTTATCTGCTGTTACGTTTAACATTGTTGCTGGTGGATCGATGATTGTACTAATTGCCGCAATAATTGGAAGAGCTTCTGGTGGAAAGCCGTATAGAGAAATAATTAACATTTCACCAATCATACCGCCACCAGGAATTGCGCCCATTACGGTTCCTACTAATAGGGAAACAACAAGTGCAATCGCTAATGTCTTTGGACTTGAGAAGTCCATATTGAAAATCCCAAATAAGAACGAGATTTTTAACACACCACCTAAAACAGAGCCATCTTTATGAAGTGTAGAGCCAAGAAGGACAACTGTTTCACGAACATCAGAAGAAATTCCCATTTTTTTCGTGGCTTCTAGGTTTGCTGGAATACTTGCGGCACTACTACAAGTTGCAAGTGATGTCACTGTAGGAGAGACCATGTTCTTCCAAAAGATTTGTACGCCTTGTTTGCGGCCTGCAAGGTAGGCATAAAATGTAAATGCAATAAAGAAATACACGAAAGATGATGGATAATATACCATCGCAGCGCGGAAATATGTTCCGAGAAGCTGCGGTCCAAATTCACCAACTAATGCGGCAAAGTAAGCTCCAAGTCCAATTGGAGCGTAATACATAATGAAAGATACGACTTTCATTGAGATTTCAGCACCAGCTTGTAAGAATGTTGCAAATGGTTTTCCTTTTTCACCAACCGCTGAAGTTGCAATCCCCATTAAAATAGAGAAGAAAATAAGAGCTAACATATTTTCGCGAGATAGCAACTTAGAAAAGTCTGATACTGTAAGAATACCAACGATTTGCTCAGCAACACTAGCCCCTTTTTCAACTTTATCAGGCTGCGTTAGTTCTAATACAACACCTTGTGCAGGTGGGAAGATTTTCACAACAATAATCATAAAAATTGCAGCGATAATACTTGTAAATAAGAAAGTCCCAGCCATGCTAGATATAATTTTTCCAAAGCGTTTTAAACCATCCATATTGGCAATCGATGATGCGATACTAAAGAACACAAGAGGTACCACAATCGTAAACATTAAGTTTAAGAAAATGTCACCAAGCGGCTTTAAAGCAACCGCATCAGTGCCCATGAAATACCCAATGAAGCCACCAATTAGGATGGAAGATAATAAAATAATGGGAAAGCGATAAGCTTTCATATTTATACCCTCCTATCAAATAAAAAATCATACTGAACTATTATAGCGAGTTGCAGCTCTCTTTACTAGGAAAATACAGATAGATAGAATAGCGTGAAAACAGGGAAATTTTTGTTTTTATGCTTGGTATAACGTATGAACTCTTGACAGATATCTTGGTAAGCTAGTAGCTACTTAGATTTATCATAAGAAAGAAGCACTTCCAAGATACAATGAGTTTATAGTAAATTGATTCGGAGAAAATTGGCAAAAAGCATTAGGGTATCCAGTTGGAGTAACATTTAATATAATGTCTTTAATAGAAAGTGTTGGAATCGCTTACATTCCAAGCGAGTAGTATAAAGTAGATGCGCTGGCGGCAGGGGCATGATCACTTACTTTTTTTACTCGCAACGCCGCATTAGGTGACACATATTATATCTTATGCGCAAGAGAGCATAATTCCTACGGCGTTAATGGGGAGCCAAAGGTTACTTTAAAATGCCAGAAACAGTTCCGTCAGTTGTTATATGATCATTTGCAGCGCTTGCTTCAGATTTTGGTTTAGAACAAACAAGTTTCTGAAGCCTTCATAATATAGTAGGAGAGGCTTTGCAATAGAGTAGGGAAATTGTGGCGAGACCGAGCGGTGCAGTTGTACCGTGGACGACACTGATTCTTTTTAGCGGTTGTCTTACGAATTGTGAACTTTGTACTCGCGTTTTTCATTGATTTGTCGTTCTTGAACATGTGAGACAAACAAAAAATAGCTGAAGAAAAGGGGAGTAGGGAATTCAAATGGATACGTTAGAAACGCAAGCTTTTCATTTAATTTTACACGGAGGAAATGCAAGAAGTTATGCGATGGAAGCAATCAGTCATGCTAAGCATGGAGAATTTGAGGAGGCAGAAGCTAACATACAAAAGGCGCTTCAAGAGTTACAGAAAGCTCATAGCTTACAGACAGATTTAATTCAAAGAGAAGCTGGCGGAGATCAAACAAAGGTTACATTGCTTATGGTTCATGCACAAGATCATTTAATGAATGCGATTACAGTGAAAGAATTAGCTAGTGAGTTTATTGCATTATATAAGAAAATAGCGGAAGAATAGAAAAAACCTGTGCTTTTGGCACAGGTTTTTCTGTTTCCTCTTCGCAATATCAAATATATCGGCGATTCTCCCCCATTTATCGGCGCAAGTTAAAATATATCGGCGGTTCGACACGAGATATCGACCAGTCGACAAATTTCATATCATACCGTTATGTGTTAAAAGTGTGTTATCTCACAACACACTATCCATATTTTGGCGACACACTAATTGAAAGCGGTAACACACAATGGAAATACATATAAAAAGTGTTGATTTTTATATGTTTATAAAAGTTGGCACGAGAATTGCATAAATAAAAGACGTAAAGAAAAATAAAAAATAATTTACAACTATAGGAGGACTTATTTATGAATATTTTACTTTGCTGTTCAGCAGGAATGTCTACAAGTTTACTAGTTACAAAAATGGAAGCCGCTGCAAAAGCTCGTGGTCTAGAAGGAAAAATTTGGGCTGTATCCGGTGATGCAGTAAAAAACAACATTGATGAAGCAGATGTATTATTACTGGGACCGCAAGTTCGATACATGCTATCTTCTTTGAAATCGCTTGCAGATGAAAAGAATGTTGGAATCGATGTAATTAATCCAATGCACTACGGCATGATGAATGGAGAAGCAGTATTAGATCAAGCGTTAACACTTAAAAAATAATTAGGGAGGGAAATGAAATGCAAAAGTTTATTGCATTTATGGAGAAGTATATTGTTCCAGTTGCTGGTAGAATCGGATCGCAACGCCATTTAGCAGCGATTCGTGATGGATTTATTGCGGTTATGCCATTGATTTTAGTGGGGGCGCTTGCATCACTTGTGAATGGTTTTCCATCTGAAGTTTTCCAAAATTTTATGAAAGATACATTTGGTGAAGTTTGGAAAGATGTTGGGGGCGGAATGTGGACTGGTTCATTTGCAATTTTGGCGCTGAGTGTAGCATTTACGACAGCTTATAACTTAGGGAAATCTTATAATGTGGATGGATTGTCAGCAGGTCTTATCTCATTTTGTTCTTTAATTATTCTGACTCCCGTAACTCCAAAAGAAGGCGGTTTGAACTTCCTTTGGACAGGTACTCAAGGTTTATTCGTAGCAATTATTGTTGCACTTCTTGTAACGGAAGTATTTCGCTTCTTTGTACAAAGAGAAATCACTCTTAAAATGCCAGATGGGGTACCACCAGCGGTTATTCGTTCTTTTGCCGCATTAGTTCCAGCATTTGTTATTTTAACAGTTGTATCATTTATTGCATTAGCAGTGAAATTAGCAGGTACAAGTGTTCATGAGTTCATCTTCCATACACTTCAAGTACCATTACAAAACTTAGCAGGTTCATTACCAAGTGCAATTATTGTTGTTTTATTTGTTCATGTACTTTGGTTCTTTGGATTACATGGCCCAAATATTGTGGCAGGTATTATTGAGCCATTGTATTTACCGGCATTAGAGGAAAATGTTAAATTATTCCGAGATGGCGTATCTGCTTTTGATGTTCCGAACATTGTTACAAAGTCATTCTTTGATACTTTCGTATATCTTGGTGGTTCCGGAGCAACATTAGCATTCTTAGTTGTTGTACTAATTGTCGCAAAAAGCGCACAATTACGTGGTGTATCTCGTCTGTCAATTGGACCGGGTGCATTTAATATTAACGAACCAGTTATTTTTGGTACACCAATTATTTTAAATCCAATTTTGTTCGTTCCGTTTATTGTTACACCAATTGTACTTGTTATTACTTCTTATACAGCTATTTATTTCGGATGGGTACCAAAAACAGTTACAATTATTCCTTGGGCAACACCACCAGTTATTAGTGGTTACCTTGTAACAGGGGGACATATTTCTGGTGCAATTCTACAATTATTTAACTTTGTTCTTGCGATGGTGATTTACTACCCATTCGTTGTATTATGCGATCGCTCTGTTGTACGCACTGAAAAGGCAGCAGCGCAAGGAAACGATCAATCTGTACCTATGTAATCATGATTGTTCTCACAGGTTCATATAGTCTGTGAGAACAATTACTTTCTAAACAAGAAAACATCTGGAAGAACATTAAAATAAAATAATAACAATGTAATAGAGAGGTTCAAGCTGAAAGGGTGTCAAGCTTGAATGAAATAGAGAGGGCGGTAATGATGATGACTACAGCAGAACAAATTCCATTTCAATTAATTTTACACAGCGGAAATGCAAGAAGTTATGCAATGGAAGCATTGCAATATGCAAAGCGAGGAGATTTACAAGCGGCAGATGAGGCAATGGGGAGAGCGAAAGAAGCGATTAATGAAGCACATCATTTTCAAACAGAACTCATACAATCAGAAGCAAGAGGGGAAAAAACAGAGATTAGTGTCCTTTTAATTCATGCACAAGATCATTTAATGAATGCAATTACAGTAAAAGAATTAGCAACAGAATTTATTGATCTATATAAAAAGCTAGATGCGAAGGGGGAGTAAAGTATGGAAGGAATTAAAATTGCTACAATTGGTGGTGGCTCTAGTTATACACCAGAGTTAATAGAAGGATTTATTAAAAGGTATGATGAATTGCCAGTTCGTGAAATTTGGTTAGTTGATATTGAGGCTGGAAAAGAAAAGTTAGAAATTGTTGGTAATTTGGCGAAACGAATGGTGAAAAAAGCTGGCTTACCAATTGATATTCATCTTACATTAGATCGCCGTGCAGCATTAAAAGATGCAGACTTTGTTACAACGCAGCTCCGCGTTGGTTTATTAGAAGCGCGCGCAAAGGATGAAGCAATTCCGTTAAAATATGATGTAATCGGTCAGGAAACAAATGGCCCTGGTGGTCTATTTAAAGCGTTGAGAACGATTCCTGTTATTTTAGATATTTGTAAAGATATGGAGGAGCTTTGTCCAAATGCTTGGTTAATCAACTTTACAAATCCAGCAGGCATGGTAACGGAAGCTGTGCTTCGTTATACAAATATTGAAAAGGTAGTTGGACTATGTAACGTTCCAATCGGCATTCGTATGGGTCTTGCAAAACTTCTTGAAGTGGATGCAAGCCGTGTACAAGTTGATTTCGCAGGTTTAAATCATATGGTTTACGGATTAGATGTGTATTTAGATGGGGTAAGTGTGATGGATCGTGTGTTAGAACTTGTAACGGATCCAGAAAACCAAATTACGATGGAAAATATCGCTGCTCTTGATTGGGAGCCAGATTTTATTCGTGCACTGCGTGCGATTCCATGTCCATACCATCGCTACTATTATAAAACACGTGAAATGTTAGAAGAAGAAAAACAGGCTTCTTTAGAAAAAGGAACACGTGCAGAAGTGGTGAAACAATTAGAAGCAGATTTATTTGAACTATATAAAGATCCAAACCTAGATATTAAACCACCGCAATTAGAAAAAAGAGGCGGCGCGTATTATAGTGATGCGGCATGTAGTTTAATTACATCTATTTACAATAATAAAGGTGATATTCAGCCTGTAAATACGAGAAATAACGGTGCAATCGCAAGCTTACCGCACGATTCTGCTGTTGAAGTAAACTGCATCATTACAAAGGATGGCCCAAAACCAGTGACGGTCGGTGACTTACCAGTTCCAGTTCGCGGTTTAGTACAGCAAATTAAATCCTTTGAACGTACAACAATTGAAGCAGCTGTTACAGGGGATTATCATAAAGCACTGCTTGCAATGACAATTAACCCACTTGTACCATCAGATAAATTGGCAAAACAAATTTTAGATGAAATGTTGGAAGCGCATAAAGAACATCTTCCGCAGTTCTTTAAAAAAATAGAGAAATAAAAGCGGTGCTTACTAAGCCCGCTTTTTTTCTTGAATCAGGAGGGGACAGGATGATTCAATTAATTGTAAACGCAGATGACTTCGGTCTTTCAGAAGGGACAAATTACGGGATTATTCATGGTCATATAAATGGAATTGTGAATTCAACAACAATGATGATGAACATGCCAGCAGTAGAGCATGCGGTTCGTTTAGCAAATGAATATCCATCATTAGGAGTAGGGGTACATCTCGTTTTAACTGCTGGAAAGCCGCTCCTTACGAACGTTCCATCCCTCGTAGATGAAAAAACGGGATTATTTCATAAGCAAAGTATTGTAAGAGAAGAGAAATTTAATCCAAAAGAGGTTGAGAGAGAATGGACTGCCCAAATTGAAAAGTTTTTATCATTTGGATTACGACTCACGCATCTAGATAGTCATCATCATATACAGAGTTTGCCCCTCTTACATGATGTCATGAAGCGATTGGCAGCTAAATATAACGTGCCCGTTCGGCGCTGCGAAGGGGAAAGAGCGGTGTTTCCATTTTCAGATGTGTTTTTTTGTGACTTTTATAGCGCTGGTGTGCAGAAAGAATATTTTCTAAAATTAAAAGAACGTGTGAAAGATGAGCAAACTGTGGAAGTTATGGTACATCCAGCCTATATTGATCCGGAGCTGATGAAGCGATCTTCTTACGTGATGGACCGCGTAAAAGAACTGCAAATTTTAACGGAGACTCGCTTACCAGAAGGAATAGAGCTTGTAAAATTTTAAGAATGAAAAAAGGCGGCTTCATAAAAGAAGTCGTCTTTTTTCAAAGGATTATCTAAAGAAAATGAAAATTTAAGTGCGTGATATAAGGCGGGTCGTTGCTTTGTAAAGGTTTTATAAATGCATGAAACGGGGAATGCAAGGGAAAAGGTCATAATTGATTATGCCTTAGCAATAAATTAGTTACAGGAGTGTATCAAGTAAATTTTATATAAGGAGAATGTTGCGTGTATGACAAAACATTTCTTTGCTAGATTAAAAGGAGAGAGGGAAGTCCCCCCTGTAAATACGAACGCTTATGGTGTAGTCGAGCTTATTTTTAATAGTGACTTAACGAAAATCCATTATAGAGTAATAATAAAGGAAATAGAGAAAGTGACATCATGTCAAATCCATCTCGGAAGAAAGAATCAAGTGGGGCCAGAAGTTTTGTTTTTATATGGACCGGTGAAGCATGGGATAAGTGTAGATCAAGGAATTGTTAAAGGAGCATTAACGACTGAAGATTTAGAAGGGCCTTTACAAAGACAGACATTTGAGCAGCTTTTGAAAGAAATCGAACGTGCAAATGCATATGTGAATGTTTGTACGGAAACCTTTAAAAAAGGGGAGATACGCGGAAGAATAAGAAAGATTAAGAAACGCCCGTGAAGTTTCACGGGCTTTCGTTTGTTTCATGATCTTTTTGCGGTTGATTCTTGATGAAGAAGTCCATCACATAAAATACTTCATCATCTGGAATGTTTACTGTAAATGTATTTTCAATTGGTTGCAGCGCTTTTTTTACTTTCATGTACATCCAGTATTGATCTTGGCGACGAGTTTCTCGATCTGGATAAGGAAGGAGACTCTCTCCTTTTTGAAGACGGTCAATCATACAGCTCATATGTAGGATGACGCCCATTAGGCTATCGGGATTTAGCTGTAAGGAGGTGAGCTCTTGAATTGTATTTAATGTATAACGAATCGTCTTAATCATGAGTGCTCCGTCATCTCGCTGCATTTGTTGTCCGAGAATATCAGCCATTTTAGCGTATGTTTCTTCATACGTAATAAGTTCTTGAATTGGCTGAATGGCTTTATAGTTTACGATATCTTGGAAATGGTAAGTTAAGCATGGTACTTGCACATCGAAATTGGTCACAATACAAATGATATTTCGTTCCTTTTTTATATTCTCAAGCATCTTTGTTAAATCTTTTTGATGAACGATGCTAATGGGGATAATTTCAATTAAATTTTTATCAAAGCGCAAATAATTTTCAAGCATCTTTTGAATAGCAAGCGCGCTTCCTTCGCCAGTTAGGCAGGCCGTTAAAATAACGGATTTCATTGGAGATAGTGGTTTTTTCTTTTCTTCGTGTACGTGTAAATAAAAAGGTGTTAAATTTTTTACGGTTTCATATAAAGCATCCAATGAATAGCCGAGCTGGGCCTTTCGAGCGGCTTCTAATACATGCGGTGTACTCGTCATAGAAAGGACGCGAACTGGAATTTGAAATTCAGTTTCTAATATATCCCCTATATAAGCGAGCGATCCCATATCTACAAGTAAGAGAAGTCCGTTTATATGTTCAAGTGTTCGCATATAGACTTTCACGCGCTCTAAAAAGCTTTTTGGCGATTCGTGTAGCGGCATATCGATGCCAGTTACTTCATGCATACCAAGAAGTTCATTGGCGACATTAGCCATTTCAGTTGCAATACCATTTCCGTGAGCTAAAATTAAGACTTTTACTTCTGCTTGTGAGGCAGGAAGTGGATCAACAACGAAAAACATTGTTAAAAATCCAGCTTCGTCAATTGGCATCGTGATTTGTAATTCGTCTTCTAAAACTTGAAGGCACTTCATTGCTACAGAGAAAGCTTCTTTATATTTTGTTCGAATTTGGTTTAGCTGTGGGTGATGGATTTGTTTCCCACTTCGTATCCGTTGTAAAGTTGTCTGTACATGCAAATTTAAAGCAAGAAATACCTTTTCATCAAAAGTCTTAGATAAGTGTTTTTCTACTAGTGAGGCAATTTTTTCACATACAGAAACAATGCAATGGTCCACAATTTTAAATACATTTTCATGATTGGTTGTTTTAGACATTTGATGAAAATATTGAACGAAGAAGCTTTGAATATCATTTTCAATGAGCAGCTCTAGTTCAGCTTCTTCAATACCTTGAGCTTGAAGTTCTTCATATTTATGATCGATGTACTCATAAATAGATGTACGTTGATTGTCTAGTTCGTGCTTGCTCCACCCTTTATCACTTGTAAATAAAAACGTTTCATTTGGCACTTGGTATAAGTGACGGCTTTTTCTTTCAATAAAGAGCCCTTCTTTTATATACCATGGCAAATCGGTACTCGAGACGCGGACAGATTCTCGTTTTTTTGTTACAAAATCAGAATAGGCTTTTGCACATGCGATTTGGACGTCTGCTTTCAATTGTCCGATATTATTTGGACATTGATAAAAGACGAGAGCGCGCATTGCATTTGGACTAACATGTATGTTTTTTCTGAGACGAATGGCTTCATTTGTAAAAAAAAGCTGTAAAAGTGTAAAGCGTTCTTCATATGTTCGTTCGCGAAGCGGTGGCAATGTGATAGTCATTGGAATTCGTCTTGTAAATGTTTTTAATAAAAATGAATTTGGTTCTTCTGTTGTTGCTGCAATAATTAATACTTTTGCCTTACGTTCATTTTCTGTTTCGCCAAGGCGACGATAGACACCACGATCGATAAACGTGAAGAGCATTTCTTGTCCTTCTGGCGGAAGACGATGTACTTCATCTAAAAATAAAATGCCTTCATGGGCCTTTTCAATTAATCCTTTTTGCTCATTTGCACCAGTGTAAGCACCCTTTTTGATTCCGAAGAGTTGTCCAAGTAAAAGCTGTGGATTATTCGCATAGTCAGCACAGTTAAAAATAATAAAGGGTGCGTCTTTTTGCAGTTGATTGACTTCAATTGCGTATTCGTGCATTAAGGAGGCAAACATAGATTTTCCAACACCTGTTTCTCCAAGTAGTAATGTATGCATACCATTTGGCGGATAGAGTACGGCAGCTTTTGCTTTTTCAATTGCAATTTTAAGACTTGTGTTTTCTTTTGCGAAATTGTCAAGTGCGGTGCTACCCGTTGAAGGCGTTTCCAATAGATGATTTAACTCTATATAGAAACGAACAGGTCTTGTATTTGTTTTACATAATCGTCCATCTTTCACGAGTTTATTTAAATCGCTGCTCACATTTGCACGGTCTAGCTGTAAAAGTGTAGCCAAATCAGATGCTGTTACACCCTCTGTGTAATGCCCCTTCTGTATTGCATCATAGATGAGGTCAATTCGTTTCATTTTTCTTCACCTCGAAACTTCATCACTATTTAAAATTGTACACAAAAATGAGAAGGGTGGAAAGAGAAAAAACAAACAGCTCTAGTATATATACTAAAGCTGTTACAATCTTGTGTCTTTCCAAAAGTTTACCTCTACATGGGAGGAGGGACTATAAGAAAGAAGTGTATAGCCCTTTGATTGAAGATAATCAATTACTTTAGGAAGGATTTGTACGGTGACACTTGAATCATGCATTAAAATTACTTCTACTGGTTCGTCACTTTGGTTCATCACACGTTCTAGAACCGCAGAAGGATTATTGTAGCTTTTCCAATCATATGTATCAATGGTCCAATCCCACAATTTATAATGAGCAGAAACGAGTGCATCTCGATAGTTCTTTTTTAAATATGGCATGCTGCCATAAGGAACACGAACGAGACGGGAGTTTAACTTTGTTACTTGCTGGACAATTTTTTGGGCTTGCATCATTTCAGAAATTAAAATGGATGGATCTCCAGTATATAGACGTTTTGCATCATGGGACATACTATGGAGTCCGATGTAATGTCCCTCCCTAATTAAACGTTTCGTTGTTTGGGGATAACGAGATACTCTTCCACCAATAACAAAGAAGGTAGCTTTTGCATTTTTTTGTTTTAAGATGTTTAAAATTTGTGATGTATATTTGTTTGGTCCATCATCAAATGTTAAGTACGCAATTTTTTGTGGAAGTGCAGCAGTCTGGATAGTAGAACGATGTTCAACTAGAGAGTTCGTCGCTGCTTCAATATAAGATGCTGTACATATCATCATAGCTAAAAGTATTATTATACATTGACATACTCGCTTCATCATCATACTCACCCTCAGTTTCGCAATCAAAGATGCAAGAAGGAATAGAGAGGTTCTTCTCATAATCTTCTTTATATGTATATTTTTATCCAATCTATTCACTCTCAAACGAAGTATATTTTGGAAATAAAAATAGCATCCTCTCTTAAAAAGAAAGGATGCTATTTGAATATTTCGTAGTAATAAAGGCAATACTATTATTATTCTTCACGTTTTTTCACTTTTTTATAAAAGGAAATAATTGGTTTATATCGTTCGTGCACAAGACCAATTATTTCAGCGACGATTTCAGTAAAGAAAATCAAAGCGAATAAAAGAATAATCGATAACCATAATGTTGCGCTCGTGAAGATAATGGCATTTACGCTAAAGAAAATGCCAAATGCATAAATGATGAGTACCGTTGTTCGATGCGAGAATCCCATCGCTAATAGACGGTGATGTAAATGCGATTTATCTGGCGCAGAAATTGGTTTTTTATTTACAATACGTCTAATAATCGCAAATGCCGTATCGAAAACAGGAACACCTAAAATGATAATAGGAACAATGAAACTGAATAACGTTACGCTTTTGTATAGTCCAAGTAATGATATAACAGAAATGCAATATCCTAAAAATAGTGCACCTGTATCTCCCATAAAGATTTTTGCTGGATGGAAGTTGTAGAACAAAAAGCCAATTGTACTTGCAAGCGCGATAAGTGCTAATGGTAAGATGATGACTGCCCCAGTTCCCATTGGACTGGTAAAGGCCATATATGCCAATGTTGCAAGAACAATGGAGGAAATACCAGCTGATAAGCCATCTAATCCATCAATTAAATTGATCGCGTTTGTAATACCGACAATCCAAAATACGGTAATTGGATATGCAAGTAGTCCAAGTTCTGTATCTCCTAAGAATGGAATATAAAGGACTTGGATTAACAGTTGACTCTTTGCAATTAGTATTGCAACTAATAGTTGTCCACCGAATTTTACTTTTGCTGATAATTCATACATATCATCTAAAATCCCAATGATAACGATGATAACAGCACCTAAAGTTATTGATAGCATTCTCTGCTCATATAATCCACTAACAATAAATCCTACAGCTACACCAATGAAGATTGCCAGTCCACCGAGACGAGGCATAATTTTTTGGTGTACTTTACGTGCGTTTGGCTTATCTGTTGCTCCAATTTTAAAAGCTAATTTGATAACGAACGGAGTGACTACGAGTACAGTAATGAAAGATGCCAAAACTGCATAAATCACTTGTGAGTTCATTAATACCCCACCTTTGATAATTTAACTTAATTTCTAAATGTTTTATCTGAAAATTATGATGTTTGTTTGCAGGCTCATAACATATGGTATCACAAAAAGAGTAGAATTCAATCTTTTTTTCTATTCACTGCAATTGGAAATAGATAAAATATATGACAAATATCATGTCAATGAAGTATGTTGTAACGTTTCTGTAACACTTTTTACTATAGAGTAAAAGGGGGCTTTTCATCCCTGATTGATGATTAGCCTTCATCAATCAGACTTTTACGTACCCCCTCATTTCCGCCTATTTTCCTTGTTTCTCTCTGAATCTTGAGGTAAGACGAGCCGTTTCAACTTCTTTCGTTTTATATGTGTAGTGACGTGCTACTCGTTTGTATCATAATTTCTTTACTATAAGTGTTACACGTTAGAATACGTACATTTCACGTTAAAATATGGAAGTTTACATAACATGTGACGATATATTTGTAAAAAATATAAAAAAAGAGATGGTTTTTTTTACAAAATTTTAAAAAAGAAAGAAAAGACGGTTCATATAATAGAAGTCGTATCTCACTTTTCCTTCATCAAAATGATTGCTCCTATGTCGTATTTAGAAGTATCACGATTGTGTACTGATCTGTGAAAGGAGGAAGAACAGGGACCCTCTTATGTATGTCAGCACATTTCATGATAGTCACTCTGTGTAAAAAAATGAAATGAAAATTACAGTGGTGGGTGCGGGTTATGTTGGATTAATTACGGGGGTTGGGTATTCTGTTATCTGTTTTGATATAAAAAGAAAATAGAGCGAATACAGCAAGGAGACATGCGGATTTATGAACGGGGTTTGGAGCGCTTAGTAACGTTAATGAATAAAAAAGGCCGTTTCGCATTCACTTCTAGCAAAAGGGAGGCATTTACGCATTCGGATTACATCTTTATTGTGGTAGGAACGCTTTCTTTGCCAAATGGAACTGCTGATTTAACTTATATTCAGAATGCTTGTTATGATATTGGGACATATGTAAATCGAGATGTCATTATCATTACCAAAAGTAAAGTTCCTGTGGGAACGAACGAGTTAATAAAGAAGTGGATGTATAAGAATGTATGTAGCCAGCACCAAATAGAAGTAGTGTCAAATCTGGAATTTTTACGAGAAGGTTCAGGCGTATATGACTTTTTTTATAACAGATCTCCGTAGTGCAGAAATGATTAACTATGCATCGAATGCTCTTTTAGCTACAAAAGTTAGCTTTATTAATGAAATATCAAATATATGTGAGAAAACCGGGGCAAATATAATAGAAGTGGCGATGGATAAGCGCATTGGTTCTTCTTTCTTACAGGCCGGTATTGGCTACGGAGGATCATGTTTTCCGAAAGATACTAGGGCACTCGTTCAAATTGCTGGAAATGTTGCCCATGACTTTAAATTATTAAAGGCTGTCATTGAGGTGAATCATAATCAACAAAGATTGTTAATTGAGAAAGCAAAACAAGGGATAGATATGGAAGGAAAAAGAATAGTCGTGTTAGGAGCATCTTTCAAACCAAATACAGATGATATTCGAGAGGGCCCATCTCTTGTCATCATACAAGAATTAATCAAGATAGGAGAGAACGTCGTTGTATACGATCCACAAGCCCTTTCTCATCTCAAGCAAGTATTTGGTGACGAAATTCAATATGAAGCAATAGTTGGAGCTTATGCAGCGTTTATTGTAACAGAGTAGGAATCGATTCACAAGTATCCATTAGCAAGATATATTGCCTTTATCAGTTCCCGACAGAATACTTCCACTTCAAAGAATGTGTAGGGTGTAGCCCAATGAATAAGTGGGAGATGAATGTCGATTGGCATTAGCCAACATCTTTGCTACAATACATGTAGAACGAATTCAAGCGTGGTTGCTTGTTGCGTAAATAGAACTTGTCTGGTGGCTGTCGTTCGCCTACACCATTCGAAAGTCGCAAAAAGGATAAACTATCAAATCTGTGGCATGAAAACCAAGTGTCAGACCAAAAATAAGACTGTAAATATCATACGAATTTCGTATTAACCGTAGGAACTACGGGGGGAGCCTACTAAATAACCGATGGGTACATCGGTGTTCGTAGGAATCCCCCACTTCAAGCGTTAGCTAAGTGGGGGGAGTTCAATTGATGGGAGAAATTGTTATACTGATGAGGATGTGAAGAAACATAAAATCGATTATTACTCGATAGGAAGAAAGAGTATTTGTAATCGTAATGTTTCAATTATTGTCTAATGAAGCACTTACTTTTGCTTCGCTTTATTTTTGTCTATAATCAAGTATAGTAGTGACATTGTGTAATTTGTGAAAGAAAAGAGGCAGTGAAATGACTGAACGTTTAAAAGTAATGACGATTTTCGGAACACGTCCAGAAGCGATTAAAATGGCACCTCTTGTATTAGAGCTGCAAAAGCATCCGGATAAAATTGAATCGATTGTGACTGTAACAGCGCAGCATCGTCAAATGCTGGATCAAGTATTAAATATTTTTGGAATTACACCAGACTTTGATTTGAATATTATGAAGGACCGTCAAACTTTAATTGATATTACAACACGTGGTTTACAAGGTCTCGATCAAGTAATGAAAGAAGCAAAGCCGCATATCGTTCTTGTTCACGGTGATACAACAACGACATTTATTGCGAGTCTTGCGGCTTTTTATAATCAAATTCCTGTTGGTCACGTTGAGGCAGGACTTCGTACGTGGGATAAGTATTCTCCATATCCAGAAGAAATGAACCGCCAATTAACAGGTGTGATGGCTGATCTGCATTTTTCTCCAACAGCAAAATCAGCAACAAATTTACAAAAAGAGAATAAAGACGAGTCTCGTATTTTTGTAACAGGAAATACGGCAATTGATGCACTAAAAACAACTGTAAAAGAAACATATAGTCATCCTGTTCTAGAGAAGCTTGGTAACGACCGTCTTGTTCTTATGACGGCGCACCGTCGCGAGAACTTAGGTGAACCAATGCGCAACATGTTCCGTGCAATTAAGCGCCTTGTTGACAAACATGAAGATGTACAAGTTGTATATCCGGTTCATATGAATCCTGTTGTACGTGAAACAGCTAATGACATTTTAGGAGAGCATAATCGCATTCATTTAATTGAACCGCTAGATGTAATTGATTTTCATAATGTTGCAGCTCGCTCTTACTTAATACTAACAGATTCAGGTGGTGTGCAAGAAGAGGCGCCATCTCTTGGGGTGCCAGTTCTTGTTCTGCGCGACACGACAGAGCGTCCAGAAGGAATTGAAGCTGGTACATTGAAATTAGCAGGCACAGATGAAGAAACGATCTTTACACTTGCGGATGAGTTATTATCAAATAAGGAAGCGCATGATAAAATGGCGCAGGCATCCAACCCTTACGGTGATGGTCGTGCTTCAGAACGTATTGTAGAAGCAATCTTACAACATTTTAATAAATAACGAGAAAAAGAGCCGATTGAGTAGTAATCTGTACCCTTTGTAAAGGACATTTAAAAAAAAGTTAGGCAGCCGCGAGAAGATGATTTCTGTATTCAACAGGAGTCATCTTCTTTAAATTCCACTGATATCTATGCTGGTTATGGTATTTCATATAGTCTTTAATCTCTTGTTTTAGCTGGGAAAAAGATGTACAAGCTTTTATATGCGCTTCATCTTTAAAATGCCCGAAAAAAGATTCTTGGGGGGCATTATCCCAACAGTTCCCTCGTCTTGACATAGATTGTCCAAGCTTTAATTTTTTGACTCATTTTTGATAGATAGGACTTGTGTAATGAGCACCTTGATCAGAATGAATATAGGCATCTTTAGTTAATCGTACCATCTTATTCTTCTTTAGTTTGTGAAGAGTCGCCGTTGCGATATCTAGTGTAAGTCGTTCTGAAACATGATAGGCCAAAATTTCATTGGTGGATCCGTCTAAAATGGTAGATAAATATCCTTTCTGATTCTTACCATAAAACAGGTAGGTGATATCTGTAAGAAGCACTTTTCCAGGGGTACCTTGCCTGAATTCTCGCTTCAATCAATTTGGTACCACGAAATGTTCTTTCGTCGCTTTTATCATTCTTTTGTAAGGATTCGCTTTGCGGATCGGACAGATAATCCCGTATTTCTTCATAATTCTACGAATACGCTTCAAATTGTAGACAACTTGAAATTGACCCGCTAATGTCATTTTGATTTGACGAGCCCCTTTTTTTCGGTTTTTAAATCGAAATGCCTTTAATATCCATTCTTTCGTTATTTCATCCTGATCTATTCTGTTTTTTCGCTGCCTTTGCGAAGAAACAGAAAAATAATTATAGTATCCTGAACGTGAAACACCAGCGATCCCGCACAAATATTTCACCATATTTTTGAGGTTGTATGTTTCAATAATAGAACGAATTAACATATATTTTTGGTTAGGTCGTAACGTTATTTCTTTCTCATCCTCTCTTCCATAAGTTTTATCTTTGTTAACAATTCATTTTCAGCTTTTAATAGGTTTCGTTCCGCTTCCAAACGCGCATATTTCTCTTCTAATGTAGGAGAAGCATTGTCTGGTGGTAAGATGAAGCTTAAAACATATAAAGTTGAAGGAACAGAATATGTTTGGGGCGATGACATAATTAAAGTGAACAATACTTTAAACACATACGCTCAACAAAATCGTTATAAAACTAATCAGTATAAAACTCTATCAAAAATTGCATTAGCTGAAATGGCTGCTAAAACAAATGTGAAAAGTTATGATGAAATCTTAGTTATAACGGGCGTTCCAAGCGAGGAAATCGGAACAAAAGCCGTTGATGAAATTAAAGAAGTTTATCAAGGAGCTCATGATCTTGAGGTGAATGGTAAAAAAGTATCGATTAATGTTGTAGATGTTATTGTTCTTGCTCAACCGGTAGGAACAGTTATGAGCCGTTATTTAGATGAAGATGGATTTGTTGCAGATGATACTTATGAAGATATGACAGTAGGTATTATTGATATCGGAACTGGTACAACAGATTTAGATGTAATCTCTATGCTGCGTCGTGAAAAAGAATCTACTTCTGTTCCAAAAGGAATGCATGATGTTTATGAACCAATCGTAGCTAAAATTAAAAAAGAAACAAGTGCAACTATTAATGATTATAAATTAGAAAAAGTATTTGAAGAAGGTGCTTACCAAGCTTCAAAGCGTATGGATCCAATTGATTTTAATGATGAAAAAACTGCATCTATTAAAGAAGTTTATGATTTTATCGTAAACGGAGTAAATAATGCATGGAAAACATTTGACCGTTTTGATGAAGTGCTAGTTTCTGATGGTGGCGCGAATACATTCCATGAGTTATTGGAAGAATGGATTGGTAAAGTAACAAAATTAGAAGAAAGCCAAACTGCAAACGTGGAGGGCTTCTACAGATACGGTAAATTCGAGGTAGGCGAAGAAGATGGCGAATAAGACATACCTTCTGTCTTATGATGATGTATTAGATAAAGACATTAAAGAGTGGTTAGAATCTTTACCACGTAATAGAAAAGCTGAAATGGTTCGTGCTATTAGACAATACATGCATACAAGTGGTTCTATTATTATTTCTCCAATGAAAGAAGAAAAAGTAGAGCCTAAAAAAGTTGAAAGAAAACGTCCTAAGTTAGGTAGGGGCGGTAATTTCGAAAAAGAGTAATTACAACCGAATATAAAAAGAGAACGCTCTTCACAGCTTGCCGGCACGAAAGAGCGTTCTCTACACTTTGAAAATCTGAAAGGATGATTTAACAATGTCAAATACCCTATTCAAATTAACTACTAGTGAGCCTATTCTACCACAAACTCGTAGTAAAAAGGAACTGTTCGGAACAATCCGCTCATTCTTTGCGAAAAAGTGCCAGAGATTAAATGAGTGGTTTGGTATTGAAGAATGTAAATCAGATCGTATTTGGTACTATGGAACATTATCACTTATGTTATTTCTAAATTAATATATTAATATGGTCGTAATGTATGATATTACAAAAAAGAGGGCGCCACAGCGTCCTCTTTTTTAGGTATTTAAATATGTTCTCCATGATCAGTATAAACATCACCGTATTCGTATGCTGGTGCAGGCGGTCTACCATGGTCAAGAGCAACCACTCCAGTATTTCCATGTGCCTTATCTTCATAACTAGAAACATAATCTGGTCGTTGTGGTGCAGGCGGTCTACCATGATCAGCTTGTGATGTATAAGATTCTGCAAAACTTCCAATAGTTAAAACAGCAGCAAAACTAACAAATCCCATTAGTACTTTTTTCATTTTAACGCACTTCCCTTCTGAAGCAATTCTTTAGCATCATAAGATATATTAAAATATTGGCTAGCTTTCTCATGATTACCTTCTTGATAAAGTTTTTTCGCTAAAATTCCAGAGTACTCTTCAATAAAGCCATAAAGTTTTTGGGATTCAAAGTAATCTAGTCCATCTGCAATCGTTGTTTCTAGATTCTGCTTATAATTTTCATCATATTGTGCTCGAAGTATTCGTAAATGATGTGTATATTCAACATCAGCTAATTCAAAGCCTTCAGTCAAAAATTCTTGTGCTTTTTCAATTTCATTTACTTTGAAATGTTCTCGAGCCAGTAAGAATACAGTTTTATGATATGGTTTTTCAGATTTATATACATCCATTAAATGTCGAATTGCAGTTGCGGATATACCTTGTTTTGCATAAAGGAAACCTAAGTTATACTGAATTAAGGTAATTAGTCGAGTGCAGTTATGTTTTTTAGCCATATCCAAACATTTAACAAAAAGTTCTTCGCCTTGTTCAAACTGACTTAAAGTGACACTTGCCAACCCCAGGATTGTATCGCATTCAATTTGATTTATTACATAATCTTCATGTTTTTTGTATATGTCTTTTGCTTTCATTACATGCTTAATTGTTAATAAAGGTTGTTGAAGATGGTAATATAGTTCACCAAGTTTATAATTAAATTCAGCTTTTTCAATGTCATTAGGAATATACTCTAAAAGTCGTTCAGCTTCTTCAAATTGCTCCATAGCTTCCATATAGTTAGCAATCATGGTGTTATGCACAGCTTTATAGAAATGGTAGTAGTATTTTAAATACTCATCAATAGTTTTTGTTGTAAGTTTTTCAACTGCATCAAAATCACTACGAGTTACATATGATTTATTTATTAACACTTTATAACTATAATCCAATAGGGAATAATACAATAAGAGATTTTGATCTTGTAGATCTCGGTTTTGTTCGACCATTAAGACACTAATCTTTTCATCAACTTCTTCTTTCATTCTTGTTGCTTTTGTTATTTGCTTAGATAGAATAACTTTATACCATTCATTTAATAATTTTGTAACTTTCTCATTATTCAGAATTCTAATATCGCAATCTCCTTTATTTAGTTTATATAAAATCAATCATAACAAAGTTTAATTGTAATAAGTTGTAAAAAATAACTTTATAAATATAATTCTTAATTTTTAAAATATTTTTTATCAATTGACGTAAATTTATCGGTAAATTGTTAGATTGTAAAGATAGGATTATTTATATAAAAATCATTCTTAATCCAGTAATGACATGGTTTTAAGAAGGTTTGTCGAATTGTTTTGTGAAAATTTTAATCTGAATATTGTTTATTTTTTTGGATTTTATAGTCTATTATCAGGGGTGTGCTAGTAAATACCGGTAAATTAGCATAAATTTTCAAAAGAATGGAGATGTTATTATGGGTTATAAAAATTTATTAAAGAAAAAAACAATCCCAATGTTACTAGTTGGTGGAATGTTAGCTAGTACTGGATGGGGTGCAGGTAATGCATATGCAGATTCGCCTACAGCACCTGAAGCTGCTAATTCATCCGCAAAATTTGCAGGTGTAACATCACCTTTGGATACTTCAAATGCAGACTTTGAAGTATTATACAGCGAAACAGTAAAATTTGATGAAAATGAAAACGTTATTAATAGAGAGGTTTCAGGCACTGAAACTCGTACAAGTAATACGCAGGGAGTAATTATTGCTGATGGTAGTTTCAATTGGAAACATGCTAGTAGTAAAGATTCAAGCAATAGAATTAATAAAGACAGTTATAATGTAGGACTTATTTTAGTAAATGGATTATCTTCTTATATTCCTTGGAAACCAGTACAGGTTACAGCACAAGTAGTCGCAAGCGGATTAATGTATTTTAATCAACCTTCTGTTACGTATTATCATACTGAAGCATACAGAGATATCGATGCTGTTAACCATTATGTAAAAACAGTAACGGATACAATTAAAAATGGTAAGAAAGTATACACTGATACAAAAGTTATGAAATATACAAGATAAAAAAGAGAACCGAACTAGACTATTTATCTAGTTCGGTTTTCTTTTTATATAAACGATTTATTAAGTCAATAATCCATGAATTAATAATAACTACTGTGAAAATTACAAACAAAGCTACAATATTTTCATTAGAAGCTATATATGGTATAAACGTACCGCGCACTAAAAAGAATATAATTAGAGCGAATGCAATTGCCCAAATAAATTTTAACATTAATTCACCTCCTCTAAAAAATACAAAAGTAATTTTAAAATATAACTATTCTGTTTTGGAAATAAGATTCCTTTTAGTATGTACTAAGAATTATAGAAAAGGGGTCCAGAAAACGGATATTTTTTGTTCTGCATATCCATGTTTTGAGGTTGTATGTTTCAATAATAGAACGAATTAACATATATTTTTGGTTAGGTCGTAACGTTAGTTCTTTCTCATCCTCCCTTCCATAAGTTTTATCTTTTTTAACAATTCATTTTCAGCTTTTAATAGGTTTCGTTCCGCTTCCAAACGCGCATATTTCTCTTCTAATGTAAGTTCTCTCTCTAGCTTTCTTCCTGAGTTTTCTTTACGCGTATCTCTTAGACCAAATACACCATCTTTCTTATAGGAAGTACGCCACCGATTTCCTGATGATATAACACGTTGTATGCCAATGATTTCTACATCAAATCCACATTCTTCAAAAATAATGCGAGGGGGTTTTCCTTTTTCGTTTTCTTTAATGAAAATACGCTTGAATTCGTCGGTATAAGTAATTCCTTTTGGGCTGACCGATTTTACGTATCGATTTTTTGATAGTATTTCAATTTCTTTTTCTGTAAATAGTTTTTTCGTCATTTTGAAATGTCTCCGATTCTCATTTTTCTCTCATTATACAAGAAATACCCTATAGAATAGACCTTTTTTTAAGTGTCTATCCTATAGGGTACATTTTATAGCATCGGCTCTTTTTTATTGATGATTTCGCATAATCCACTCTGCATGCGCATTTGTAGAGGGTGGTGACTCTGGTACTTTTTTGTTTGCAGCAGGTTTCTCCTCATTATTTGCACCTGATTGTGAAGATGTATTTTTGTTTGCATCTTTATTTTGCTCTGCTGTTCCTTCGTTTGTATCGGTTGTTGATTCTGTTTGTTCATCAGCTTTTCCGATATTTTTCTTAATCGAATTACGAATAACTTGCATGCTTATTTCATCTGGAATGAAGTAATAGATTCCATCTATTTTTTTGTCTTCTCCTTCTAGTTTTAACGTTTCGATATGAGAAGGATCGAAATCAGAAAATTTCTTGTAAACAGCAAGCCCATCAAAGATCGGTATATCAGTTTTTATATATTTTCCAACGACATCTGCTAAATCTTTAATTTTAAATACGGTTGATGCAGAGTTCAATTTGTGTATAACAGCAGCAAGTACTTGACGCTGTCTTGCGGCACGGCCGTAATCTCCATTTGGATCCTGCTTTCGCATGCGAACATAAGCAAGAGCTTCCTCCCCATTTAAATCGTGCTTTCCTTGTTTAAAGTGGATTTTTTTATCATAGTTCGTATCGGAACGTTCCCAAAAATCAAATGGGACATCGACAGTAACGCCTCCCACTGCATCGACAATTCCTTTAAATCCTTTAAAGTCAATTTTTACATAGTGATCAACAGGAACTTCTAAAAAGTTTTCAACAGTGTCTATTGCCATACTTTCTCCGCCATAAGCATGTGCGGCATTGATTTTGTCTTTTCTATTCTTTCCTGCAATCGTTACCCGTGAGTCACGTGGAATGCTCATGAGGGAGACCTTTTTAGATTTCGGATCCACGGTTGCAAACATAAGGGAATCCGTTCGACCGTTTTGCCCATCTGTTGCATAATCTTCAATCCCCATAATAAGAACGGTAAACGGAGTTTTTGTGATTTCTACATCTTCTGCACGTAACTTGGATTTATCGCGTGTAAAGCCATTATACATTTCCATAAGTGAAGAGTAAGAATTAAGAAAGTATAGCCCTACACTGCCAAATAGGCATGCAAAAATAAGAAAGAGAACCAATTTACGTCTACGTTTCTTTTTTACTCTTCTTTTTTGGAGATGATGATAACGATCTTCCATATATAATCTCCTTTTAATGTAAGGTTATAATCTTAGCTATTCTATTTCCATAATGGAAGTTAGAATAGTCTTTTATATTTGTCACTCAGAACAAGATTTATTGTGGGACATCTTGTTCGAGGTATAGCATATCGTCTTCTTTAATTGTACATTGCCCATTTGTTAGTTCAATCATCCAATCGGTAAAGTTTTGTTTCTGATCTTCTTCTACATACGTAGCAAACGTTACGTTCTCTAAGTACTGTATATCTTTGATGGCATACTCAGAGTGGCGCAATTCATTCTCAACTTTTCCGAGTAATGTATAGTCAATCTCTGTTTTCATCACACGCATTAGTTTTCGTTCGACTATACCTACATGGTTAATCCCTTCACTTGTACATTTTCCGTATGCGCGAATGAGACCGCCTGCCCCTAGTTTAATACCACCAAAGTAACGTGTAACGACAACGACGGTATCTTTCAAACCGCGTTTTTTAAGTACTTCTAGCATTGGAACGCCAGCTGTACCGCTCGGTTCGCCATCATCATTTGCTTTTTGAATTTGATCTTGTTCGCCGATTAAATAAGCAGAACAGTTATGCGTCGCATTCCAATGTTGTTTTTTTATTTTTTGGATAAATGCTTGCGCCTCTTCTTCAGTTTTGGCTCGGCTAATATAACAGATAAATCTTGATTTTTGAATGACAATTTCGTGCTCACCGTAGCCTTTGATTGTTAAATATTGTAATAACAATGATATACGCCCCTATCTTTCGGAATCACTAGTATTTACATTGTAAAAGGGAGCGTTTTTAGATTCAAACATTTTTTAAAAATATATCGTAAATTTAGGCGGAGATTTAATGTTTTTATTGTAATTTGTTGATGCTTTTATTATAATTTTTAACCAGCATTTTCATACATTAATGCACCTTTTCTAGTTTTCGTGTAAAATTAGAAATAAAGTGAAACTTTAATCAGTGGGGGGTTCTTCATCCATCACTGATTATGAGCCCTCACCAATCGGGCTGTTACGGGCATTCCTACTCCCACCTATCTTCTTTGTTACTCTTTGAACCTTGAGGTGGGAGTCTTACTGCCCTAAAATAGCGGAATAAAAAATTTTTATAAGGTAGGTACGAAAATGAGAACAGCTATTGTTACTGATAGTACAGCATATATACCAAAGCATATTCGTGAAGAACTCAATATACACATGATTCCATTAAATGTTGTTTTCGGAACAACATCTTATCAAGAGGAAGAAGAGATAACAGCTGATGATTTTTATGTGAAAGTACGTGAACAAGAAGAATTGCCAAAGACTTCTCAGCCGGCAATCGGAAAGTTTGTCGAGCTGTTTGAAGAATTAGCAAAAGAATATGATGCTGTTATTAGTATCCATCTTTCAAGTGGGATTAGTGGGACATATCAAACAGCGACAACAGCTGGACAGATGGTCGAGGGTATTGATGTGTACGCATATGATTCTGAAATCAGTTGTGAAGTGCAAGGGTTTTATGTTCGTGAAGGGGCAAAAATGGCGCGTGAAGGCAAGACACCTGAAGAGATTTTAAAGCGATTTGATGAGATGAAAAAGACGATTGATGCATATTTTGTTGTGGATGATCTACATCATTTACAACGAGGCGGTCGTTTGAATAGTGCGCAAGCGTTTATTGGAAGCTTACTTCAAGTGAAGCCGATATTATATTTTAGAGATAAAGTTATTATTCCTTTTGAAAAAATTCGTACGCGCAAAAAAGCATTAAAGCGCATTGTTGAAATCTTTGATGAGCAGGCGAGTAAAGGGCTGCCAATGGAAGCTGTTATTATTCATGCAAATCGTGAAGAGGAAGCAGAGGCATGGAAGCAAGAATTGCAAGAGAAATATCCACATGTTACAATTCGAACTAGCTATTTTGGAGCTGTTATTGGTACGCATTTAGGAGAAGGCTCGATTGGCTTAGGTTGGTATACAAAATAAAAAATGTAAAAGCTCTCTTTTTTGAAGAGAGTTTTTTTACGGATTGGTATGTCCGTTCATCCTACCATTTATTTCTATTTTGGAAATGGAAGTTTTATTGTTCGTAGGTCCTCAATTTGAGAAGACTAGTTAGCAGTGGTGAGGGAAAAATGCGGATTAAATTCCCGCTTTATTTGACAAGTAAATATTTAGGAATGATAAAATGTACATAATTTAAAATGAAGAAAGTTTTATTGCTTACTTTTTATAAGAAACTATATTACAATAAAAGAGAGGTGAAACATATGGAGCATAATTCTTGCTTATGTCCAAAGTTCGAGTCGGCCTTCACACTGCTTAGTAAGAAGTGGACGGGGTTAATTATTAAATCTTTATTAGAAGAGCCGAAGCGTTTTAGAGAAATCGCTGATATTATCCCGAATATGAGCGATCGTATGTTGTCAGAGCGTCTAAAGGAATTAGAAAGCGAAGGCATTGTTGTTCGTAATGTGTATCCAGAAGTACCTGTCCGAATTGAATACGGACTAACTGATAAAGGAAAAGCACTGGAGAGTGTTATGAACGAGGTTCAAAATTGGGCTGAAAAATGGGTGAAATAAAAGTAAGTTAAGTAATGCTTTGTATACTGGAAAAAACGTAGGGCGATCCTACGTTTTTTCTGTAACAAATAGATGACAATTATATAAAAAAACGATGTTTTTTCTTAAGATTCTACAAATACATATAGAATTAGAGCTGGTTTGTGCTTGGATTTTCGAAAGAATATTACATTTATTTTACAAAAACGTAACATTGACAAAAAAACTGCCGAATTATGGTATAAGTTTTAATAGATTATATTCGGAAAAGAAAGCGGTGTAAAAACAAAATGAAAAAGCTAAAGATGGCATCTTGCGCATTGGCTGCAGGAATGATGTTTTCAGTGGTAGCACCAAATGTATTCGCAGAAAAGATTGATGACGTAAAAACACAAATTAATGCACAAAATGATACTTTACATAAACAACAACAAGAACGTGATGAGCTTCAAAAGCAAATGAATGACTTAAATAAAACGATTCAAAACTTAGATAAGTCTGTTCAAGAGAATACAGCGAAGCTTGATGAAACAACAAAAAAAGTTGCTGAAACAGAGCAATTAATTGAGGAGAAAAGTAAGCATATTGCTGAGTTACAAACAAAGATTTCTAAACGTGAAGAATTGCTGAGAAAACGTTTAGTAGCACTTCAAGAACAACCAAATACGAACGTTGTAGCAGAGGTTGTTGTGAACTCTAAGAACATTGCTGATTTAGTAGATCGTTTAACTTCAGTTTCTAAAATTTTTGAATCTGATGAAGATATTATGAAAACGCAACAAAGCGATCAAGAAGCTGTGAAAAGAGACGTTGAAACAGTTAAGCAAAAGCAAAAAGAGCTGAAAGAAGCACAATCAAAAATTGAAGCAGCAAAGAAAGAGCTTGATGCTGAAAAAGCAAAAAAACAAGAAGCGGTAAATGAATTAAGTGCTAAAATGGACACTGTTGTAAAAAATATGACAAGTACAGAAGGTCAATTAAAAGAGCTTGAAAAGCAAGCGTTATATTTACAACAATTAGCTGAAAAAGAAGAACAAGAAAAAGAAAAGGCTGCACAAGAAGCGGCTGCTCAAAAACAAGTAGCAGAGGCTCAAACACAACAAGCAGCTCCGCAAGAACAGCCTAAAAAAGAACCGAAAAAATCAGCTCCAACTCCTGCGCAAAACCCAGCTCCAGCTCCTGGTGTAATTGGTAAAGCACAGCAATATTTAGGTATGCCATACGTTTGGGGAAGTGCATCTCCATCAAACGGTGGTTTTGACTGCAGTGGTTTCATCTCTTATGTTTATGGAGTAGGTCGTCAAGATGTTGCTGGTTACTGGAACTCTGTTTCTAAAGTAAGCAGTCCACAACCAGGAGATTTAGTATTCTTCCAAGGTACTTACAAAGCAGGTCCATCTCACATTGGTATTTATGTTGGTAATGGACAAATGATTCATGCTGGTGATAAAGGTATTGCATACTCTAGCTTAAGCAGCAGTTACAATCAAAAACATTTCTTAGGTTATGGTAGATTCTAAGATTTGTAACATATAAAACATGTGTATAAAGTCGATAGCTTACTATTTTATAAGTAGGTTATCGGCTTTTTTGATTTTTTACAGTGTTACGACAAGGAAGTAAAGTAGAGAAGGGGGGATGTCTAATGATACAAAAAGGAAGACAAATGTTATTGCATGAACTTTCATGGTCAAAAGAACAGTTGCACGATTTCATAAGTAGAGGGGAGATTGTATTAGAAAAAGGGATTGTTCGAAAAAGTTCCAATTATATATGCCAACGTTGCGGGAATCAAGAGAAACGTCTATTTGCATCATTTTTATGCAAAAGGTGTAATCAAGTATGTGCGTATTGCCGGAAGTGTATTATGATGGGACGAGTAAGCGAATGTACGATGCTTGTTCGAAGTGTTTGCGAAGGGAAACAAGAATGTTTTCCTCATGCCTTGCAGTGGAAAGGAGTATTGTCACCGGGGCAAAATAGGGCTGCAAAAGGGGTAGTAGAAGCAATTAAACAGAAAGAGTCCTTTTTTATTTGGGCGGTATGTGGTGCTGGAAAAACGGAGATGTTGTTTTCTGGCATAGATGAAGCGCTTAAAAACGGTAAGCGAGTTTGTATAGCGACGCCTCGAAAAGATGTTGTATTAGAATTAGCTCCACGACTACAAGAAGTGTTTCCAGATATACCATTTGCGACATTATACGGAGGCAGTAAAGAATATGAAAAAGAAGCGATGCTTATCGTAACTACAACTCATCAGTTGCTTCGCTATTATAGGGCGTTTGATGTCATGATTATAGATGAAATTGATGCTTTTCCGTATGCGATGGATCATATGTTACATGAGGCCGTAAGAAAAGCGGCGAAGGAGGATGCTTCCTATATTTATTTAACAGCAACTCCAGAAGAGAAATGGAAACAGAGTGTGCAAAATGGTAAACAAAAAGGTGTTATTATATCAGGACGTTATCATCGCCATCCATTACCGGTTCCTAAATTAAAATGGTGTGGAAATTGGAGAAAACTACTTCGACGTAAACAAATTCCTCAAGTTCTATTGGACTGGCTTCTTATATATCTACAAAAACATTATCCTATCTTTTTATTTGTTCCTCATATTTGTTATGTAGAGGAAGTAACGGCTGTGTTACAAAGATTACATCATAAAATTGCTGGTGTTCATGCAGAAGATCCAATGAGAAAAGAGAAAGTAGAGGCATTTCGTAAAGGGGATATACCACTACTCATAACTACAACTATATTGGAGAGAGGGGTAACGGTCACGAATTTACAAGTAGCTGTGCTAGGAGCAGAAGAGGATATTTTTTCTGAAAGTGCACTGGTTCAGATAGCGGGCCGCGTTGGTAGAAGTTCTCACAATCCAAAGGGGGAAGTCATTTATTTTCATTATGGAAAAACGAAAGCAATGACTGCTGCGAAAAAGCATATTCAATTTATGAATAAAAGGGCTAAACAAGAAGGGTTGATAGATTGATGCACTGTTTACTTTGTGACGATTATATTGCCGAAGAAGCGAGTTGGTATTCTTTTTTTATTCGGTCTCACGATAGATACATATGCAATCTATGTGAACGAAAACTTTCCTATATAACAGGAGAATTTTGTCATGGCTGTGGTCGTCCGTTATCTTCTCTTGATCCGGCATATAGGTACGGGGAAATTTGTAGAGATTGTATGAAATGGAAAGAGGAAAATTGCTTTCCTTTCATAAAGAATCGTTCTACATATGTGTATAATGATGGAATGAAAGAGATATTAGCACGGTTTAAGTTTCGAGGTGATGCAGAGCTTGTGAAGGTTTTTCAAATTGGCTTTGTATCGACATTTCAAAAATACTTTTCAAATGCACAATTCCTTATTCCTGTGCCCCTTAGTAAAGAACGAGAGTATGAGCGGGGCTTTAATCAGGCTGAACGATTAGCAGCCTGCTTGCCAATTCCTATTTTACCAACATCTTTAACTAGAAAAGAGACAGAGAAACAGAGCAAAAAGGGGAGAATAGAGAGGATAGCTGCTGCCAATCCTTTTTACTTTCAAGAAGAAGAGTGTTTGACAGGGCAACATCTTGTAATTATAGATGACGTATATACGACAGGTATTACGGTGAGGCAAGTCGGTGAATTACTATATCATGCAGGTGCACAAAGTGTATCCAGTTTGACGCTTTGCCGAGGATAGTAGATGTCGAAAGATACAATAAAAAGGCGACAAGTCTTCTTTGACTTGACAGGTTGTCATTCGTTATAGTCAAACTATAGGACAAATGTCCTGATTTTTAGAGTGAAGGGAATGGAACAAGCATGCAAGGAAGAGTAAAATGGTTCAATGCAGAAAAAGGATTTGGATTTATTGAACGCGAAGATGGCGATGATATTTTTGTCCATTTTTCTGCAATTCAGCAAGAGGGGTATAAAACATTAGAAGAAGGACAAAATGTGGAATTTGATATTGTAGATGGAGCACGTGGACCGCAAGCGGTGAATGTTGTGAAGTTGTAAAGGATTTTAAGAACATAGAGCTGCGATTGTGGCAACGTTTATATAATTGGAAACCCTTGCTGTGACAAGGGTTTTTTATGTTATATGGATTCTGTTAGATAGAACCGCTATCGATTGGATTTTTCCTTATGTAGAAAGTATTGTCAAAAAGTTGTTTCTTTTCTGTAACGAATTGTCCATACTTATATTCGTTATGTATAGTGTTAATAGGGTAAAATGAAAATAGAAACGATGCATCTTTTCAACAAAAAACGATAAAAATTGCAATTTCAACAACTTTTTTAAAAAAGTGAAAAGGGTTTTTTAAGCCGGTGTCGAAATAATATACATAGGCTTGAAAGGAGGAATTCATCTATGAAATTCAACATTCGTGGTGAAAATATCGAAGTAACTCCAGCATTAAAGGAATATGTAGAAAAGAAGCTGAGCAAAATAGAGCGCTATTTTGATACATTCCCAGAAGTGAAGGTCAACTTAAAAGTATACTCTGACAAGCAAAGAGTCGAAGTAACAATTCCATTTACAGACTTATTACTTCGCGCCGAAGAAACTCATAGCGATATGTACGCTGCAATTGACTTAGTAGTTGATAAAATTGAGCGTCAAATTCGTAAGCATAAAACAAAAGTAAATCGTAAGTTACGTGAAAAAGGTTCTGCTAAAACTGCCTTTATTCTTCCGGATCAGTTAGGTCAAGAAGAAGTACAGGAAGATGAATTAGAACTTGTACGTACAAAACGATTTGACTTAAAACCAATGGACGTTGAAGAGGCGATTTTACAAATGGATATGTTAGGTCATAACTTCTTCGTCTTCACAAATGCAGATACAAACGAAACAAATATCGTATATGGCCGCAAAGATGGAAAATATGGATTAATTGAAGCAAAATAACGATTCAAAAGCGTAGCTGTCAAAGGCTACGCTTTTTTTTTGAATTGTATGAAATAGAATGTGCCTATTATTTTGTAGGAAGCACTGATTTATAGAATTTTTGTTCAGTTGTTCCTGTATTATTATCGTTTTTTGTCATAGTATAAAAAATCGAGTTATTTTATATAAAGGATACATTTGGACGATTGTTGTCATAGCTATAAAACAAGTGTTACAATTATCATTAGGTTTATACATTTTGGTTTTTTAAATTAGGAGAGAAATTGGCAGAACATAAATTGCTTTTTATCACGACTGATTGATGAAATATAGAGAGCAGACAATCAGAGGTGTTATTTTAATAAAAGAGGAGCGTATTTCCTATGATCGGTATTTTAAAAAAGGTATTTGATGCAAATCAACGCCAAATTAAACGTATGCAGAAAATGGTAGATCAAATCGAGTCACTTGAACCGACTATAAAGCCATTAACTGATGAACAATTAAAGGGAAAAACAGCTGAGTTTAAAGAACGTCTGGCAAAAGGTGAGACAGTAGATGATTTATTACCAGAAGCTTTCGCTGTTGTGCGAGAAGCGGCACACCGCGTTCTGGGTATGCGCCCATACCCAGTTCAGTTAATGGGTGGTATTGCTTTACATGAAGGGAATATAGCAGAAATGAAAACTGGTGAAGGGAAAACGTTGACGTCTACCTTACCCGTATATTTAAATGCTTTAGCAGGTAAAGGCGTTCATGTTGTGACAGTCAATGAATATTTAGCACAGCGTGACGCAAGTGAAATGGGAAAACTTCATGAATTTCTTGGTCTAACAGTGGGAATTAATTTAAATAGTATGTCGCGGGAAGAGAAACAAGCTGCGTATGCTGCTGATATCACATATAGTACAAACAATGAACTTGGTTTTGACTATTTACGTGATAACATGGTGCTATATAAAGAGCAGCGCGTGCAACGTCCGCTTCATTTTGCGATTATTGATGAAGTCGATTCTATCTTAATAGATGAAGCGCGTACGCCGCTTATTATTTCTGGACAAGCACAAAAATCAACAGAATTATATATGTTTGCGAATGCATTTGTTCGTACATTAGAAAATGAAAAAGATTATACATTTGATGTAAAAACAAAAAATGTGATGTTAACAGAAGATGGAATTACAAAAGCGGAAAAAGCATTCCATATCGAAAATTTATTTGATTTAAAACATGTAGCACTTCTTCATCATATTAATCAAGCTCTTCGTGCACACGTTGTTATGCACCGTGATACGGATTATGTGGTACAAGAGGGCGAAATTGTTATCGTAGACCAATTCACTGGTCGTCTTATGAAAGGACGCCGCTACAGTGAAGGGTTACACCAAGCAATTGAAGCAAAAGAAGGCGTAGAAATTCAAAATGAAAGTATGACGCTTGCCACAATTACATTCCAAAACTACTTCCGTATGTATAAAAAGTTATCAGGTATGACTGGTACAGCGAAGACAGAAGAAGAAGAGTTCCGCAACATTTATAATATGAATGTTATTGTTATTCCAACGAATAGACCTGTTATTCGTGATGACCGTGCCGATTTAATTTTTAAAACGATGGAAGGCAAATTCAATGCGGTTGTTCAAGATATTGTGAAACGTCATAAAAATGGTCAACCAGTCCTTGTTGGTACTGTAGCAATTGAAACGTCAGAGCTTATCTCAAAAATGTTAACAAGAAAAGGTGTACGTCATAACATCTTAAATGCGAAAAACCATGCGCGTGAAGCCGATATTATTGCAGAAGCTGGTGTGAAAGGCGCTGTAACAATCGCGACCAATATGGCTGGACGGGGTACAGATATTAAGCTAGGTGAAGGAGTAAAAGAAGTTGGCGGTTTAGCCGTTATCGGGACAGAACGCCATGAGAGCCGCCGCATTGACAACCAGTTACGCGGTCGTGCTGGACGTCAAGGAGACCCTGGTGTGACGCAGTTCTACTTATCTATGGAAGATGAACTTATGCGCCGCTTCGGTTCTGATAATATGAAAACGATGATGGATCGCCTCGGAATGGATGATTCACAACCAATCGAAAGTAAGATGGTTTCTCGTGCGGTAGAATCAGCTCAAAAACGTGTAGAAGGAAACAACTATGATGCACGTAAGCAGCTTCTACAATATGATGATGTACTTCGTCAACAACGTGAAGTAATTTATAAACAACGTCAAGAAGTAATGGAATCTGAAAACTTAAGAAGCATCATCGAAGGGATGATGAAGTCTACGGTAGACCGTGCAATTGCGCTTCATACACAAGAAGAAGTGGAAGAAGATTGGAACATAAAAGGTCTTATTGACTACTTAAATACAACTCTTCTTGAAGAAGGCGACATTAAAGAAGAAGAATTACGTCGTCTTGCCCCAGAAGAGATGAGCGAACCAATTATGGCAAAAGTATTAGAGCGCTATGATGCAAAAGAAAAACTTCTGCCAGAAGAACAAATGCGTGAATTTGAAAAAGTTGTTGTGTTCCGTGTTGTAGATACGAAGTGGATGGATCATATTGATGCGATGGATCAACTTCGTGAAGGGATTCATTTACGTGCTTACGGTCAAATTGACCCACTTCGTGAATATCAAATGGAAGGCTTTGCGATGTTTGAAGCGATGATCGCTTCCATTGAAGAAGAAATCTCTCGTTACATTATGAAAGCGGAAATCGAACAAAATTTAGAGCGCCAAGAAGTGGCACAAGGAGAAGCAATTCATCCAGTAGATAGCGGTGAAGAAGCAAAGAAAAAACCAGTTGTTAAAGGTGAACAAGTTAGACGTAACGACTTATGTCCATGTGGTAGCGGTAAAAAATATAAAAACTGCTGCGGTGTTGGGAAATAAGAAAAGCGGAGGCGGCTCGTTCAGAATGGGAGGGGGATGGAACTCCTGACAAAGAGGCGCACTTTGCCTCGGAGGAAGGAGTGAAGCCACCGAGCATTCTAGCGGCCGGAGCTGGATCAAAAAAAGCGGAGGCGGCTCGTTCAGAACAAAAGAGGCCATTGGAACTCGTAAGAAAGCAGTGAAATGATCGACTGTTCTGACCACCAGAGCTGAATTAAAGAAAAGCAACTTGTATCCTGAAGCAAGCATTTCTGCGAAGAAAATGGAAAGTTTTTAGAAATATCCATATAATAAAAAGAGCGAAACTCTCTCTGGAAAAGGCGGGGAGAGTTTCCCTTGTTTTTTTATCAAGCGTAACAGTAATTGCATAGAGGTGAAGGAAATGGAATTAGTTGAAATTAGACAGGAATTAGAGAAAATGGCTAAGAGATTAGCGGCTTTTAGGGGGTCTCTTTGACCTTCCTGCAAAAGAAAAGCGCATTGCAGAATTAGAAGAAACGATGATGGAAGCTGGCTTTTGGGATGACCAACAAGGTGCTCAAACTGTTATTAATGAAGCAAATGCATTAAAAGATATGGTTGGGAAGTTCCGTCAGCTAGATGAAACATTTGAAAATTTAGAAGTAACACATGAACTGTTAAAAGAAGAGTACGATAAAGATTTACATGAGGAATTGGAATCTGAAGTGAAATCTTTAATACAAGAAATGAATGAATACGAATTGCAATTGTTATTAAGTGATCCTTATGATAAAAATAATGCCATTTTAGAATTGCACCCAGGTGCAGGTGGAACAGAGTCACAAGACTGGGGATCGATGTTATTGCGCATGTATACAAGATGGGCTGAAAAGCGCGGATTTAAAGTGGAAACAGTAGATTACTTACCAGGTGATGAAGCTGGTATTAAGA
Organism: Bacillus cytotoxicus NVH 391-98; assembly: GCF_000017425.1. Lineage (GTDB taxonomy): Bacteria > Bacillota > Bacilli > Bacillales > Bacillaceae_G > Bacillus_A > Bacillus_A cytotoxicus. The sequence continues at coordinate 3,779,985 of NC_009674.1, read as the reverse complement.
GTGTGACGCTGTTAATTAAAGGTCATAATGCATACGGTTATTTAAAAGCTGAAAAAGGTGTACATCGTCTTGTTCGTATTTCACCATTTGATTCTTCAGGTCGTCGCCATACATCATTTGTATCTTGTGAAGTTGTACCTGAATTTAATGATGAAGTTGAAATTGAAGTACGTACAGAAGATTTAAAGGTGGATACGTACCGTGCAAGTGGTGCTGGTGGACAGCACGTTAATACGACAGATTCAGCAGTTCGTATTACACATATACCGACAAATACGATTGTAACTTGTCAATCGGAACGTTCACAAATTAAAAACCGTGAGCATGCGATGAAAATGTTAAAAGCAAAATTGTACCAAAAGAAATTAGAAGAGCAACAAGCGGAATTAGATGAAATCCGTGGGGAACAAAAGGAAATTGGCTGGGGTAGCCAAATTCGTTCTTACGTATTTCACCCATATTCTCTTGTTAAAGATCATCGTACAAATACAGAGGTTGGTAACGTACAAGCGGTTATGGATGGAGAAATCGACCCATTTATTGATGCATATTTACGTTCTCGTATTTCCTAAAAAGCATACTAAAAATAGTAGCGCAGATCACCACACTATGGTCTGAACTACTATTTTTTATAGTGGAGGAAAATGAAGTGCAGTAGTGGCTAGCATACAAAACTCCGATTTCGCACGGAAAAATGTGCTCTTGCACTGTTTTTTCTTATGTGAGCCTTTCAATTGTTGATTAGAAGATGCGGCATGTAAACGGTGGATTATTTTTTAATATTAGCATGAGGTACTGCGTGATGCTTATGTATGTTTTTTGATAGAGAATTAAAAAAGGGCTCCAAAAACTCAAGTTTCACTGTCTTTTTGGATACCCCACATCGGAGAGAAAATAGAGGATAACAAGAGGCTGTGTCTGTATAGGTAGGAAAAAGGAGGAGAAGTTGAGTAGCAACTTCTTTTTTGCTGGAGTTGCTTTTAGCATACAAGGTTACATATTGTTTTGTAAAAAGCAGAAAATATAAGAATTAGGATACAAATGAAGAAAATGCATCCAAGATTTTGGATTGCTTTTTGTTTGAAAAAACTTCTTTATAAAGTTGTAGAGATGTTCACAGAATTGAAACAATTGGCAGAAGCGCTATATCTATAGGAATTGTTAAAATTATTCTATGTAGATTCGTTTTTCTTCATTTGGATTATGATTATAATGACAGATGAGTGCATAAGTGCATATGAAAGATAAATAAATATGAATAATGGGAGCGATAGAGTTGAAAAAAAAACTGTTGGCTGTTGTCTTAGGAACATCATTGGTTTTTGCCCTAGGGGCATGCGGAAAGAAGGAGGAAGAGAAATCTTCTAATCAATCTGCAAGCACTGATACTGCAGAACAAATTTTCCAAAAGAGTTGTGCAGGTTGTCATGCGAAGGATTTATCTGGAGCAACTGGACCTGATTTAAGAAAAGTAGGCGATAAATATGATGCCGCTGATATTGAAGATATTATTAAAAAGGGCCGCGGATCAATGTCACCGGGATTGATTCAAGGTGAAGATGCAAAAAAAGTAGCGGAATGGTTGGCAGAGCATAAATAAGAAATGAGTTACTGAGGAGACAATTGAGAAACCGAGCAGACTTAAACTTTCATCAGATTATTTTTTTATGTATGAAACGAGAGTTTGCTCGGGTTTTTTGTTATGCATTTGAAGGTAGTGCAATTCTTCGCTCCTGTAACATAACTGTAACAAAATTGTATCTGAATTGGAAACCGATTGATGTTACAATGTAATTTGTAGAATTTTGATGAAAGACATACATAAGGTAATGATAGTGATAAGGAATAAAGCTTTATCACTGTTATTTTGTATAGGTTTTGATGTCATAAGAATTGTGGAGTAAGAGCTATTACTCTAAGTTTTAAATAGATAAAAAGAGTGTTTCGAAAAAAATCATTAAGTATTGGGTGATAAATAATGATAAAAATGACGAATGTTTATAAGGAGTATCCGAATGGTATGAAAGCCATTTCTGGGATTACGGTTACCATTAAGCAGGGTGAATTCGTATATGTAGTTGGACCGAGTGGAGCGGGGAAATCAACATTTATTAAAATGATGTATCGTGAAGAAAAACCATCAACAGGATCTATTAATGTAAATGGTCTTGTAATTGAAAATTTAGCAGAAAGAGATGTTCCATACTTTCGCCGCCAATTAGGTATTATCTTCCAAGACTTTAAATTATTACCTAAATTAACGGTATATGAGAATGTTGCGTTTGCCTTAGAAGTAATTGAAGAAGAACCTGAGGCAATCCGTGAGCGAGTAAAAGAAGTATTAACTCTTGTAGGCCTTGAAGATCGCGCAAGTGCACTTCCAAGTGAGCTTTCTGGTGGAGAGCAGCAACGTGTGGCAATTGCAAGAGCGATTGTAAATAGACCAAAGGTTGTAATTGCCGACGAACCAACAGGTAACTTGGATATTGATACAGCGCTTGATATTATGAATATTTTTAAACGCATTAATGAGCGTGGTACAACAATTATCATGGCAACGCATAATGCAGATATCGTAAATACAATTCGCCATCGCGTAATTGCGATTGAAGACGGAAAAATTGTTCGAGATGAGATTGAGGGAGGATACGGATATGAAGGCTAAAACCCTTAGTCGACATTTACGAGAAGGTGTAAAAAATCTATCCCGTAACGGATGGATGACGTTTGCTTCTGTAAGTGCAGTAACAGTTACATTATTACTTGTAGGTGTCTTTTTAACAGCGATTATGAATATGAACCATTTTGCAACGAAAGTAGAGCAAGATGTAGAAATTCGTGTACACATTGATCCAGCAGCAAAAGAAGCTGATCAAAAGAAATTAGAAGATGATATAAGTAAGATTGCAAAAGTCGACTCTATTAAGTATTCTTCTAAAGAAGAAGAGTTAAAACGTTTAATTAAAAGCTTAGGTGATAGTGGAAAAACGTTTGAGTTATTTGAACAAGATAATCCACTTAAAAATGTATTCGTTGTAAAAGCAAAAGAACCAACAGATACAGCGACAATCGCGAAGAAGATTGAAAAAATGCAGTTTGTAAGTAATGTTCAGTACGGAAAAGGACAAGTTGAAAAATTATTTGATACTGTAAAAACAGGCCGTAACATCGGAATCGTGTTAATTGCTGGTCTTTTATTCACAGCTATGTTCTTAATCTCTAACACAATTAAAATTACAATTTATGCAAGAAGCACGGAAATTGAAATTATGAAACTTGTAGGTGCTACAAACTGGTTTATTCGTTGGCCGTTCTTGTTAGAAGGTTTATTCTTAGGTATTTTGGGTTCCATTATCCCAATTATCGTCATTTTATCTTCTTACAACTCTTTACAAGGTATGTTTAATGAGAAACTAGGCGGAACAATTTTTGAACTATTACCATATAACCCATTCGTATTCCAATTAGCAGGCTTGTTAGTGTTAATTGGTGCCTTAATCGGTATGTGGGGAAGTGTCATGTCAATTCGTCGCTTCTTAAAAGTATAAAAAGTTGCAAACATAATTCGTACAAGCTTATCATATAGTAGAAATAGATAAAAGGCATCACACAATGTGTGATGCCTTTTGCTACACCACCTGTGTGTTTTGGAAAGGGGAATTCCGCATTGAAACGTAGAGTTGCGATTATTGGAATGATTGTTACATTTTTAATCGGTGCTGGTGGAATGTTTGCGGGTATGTATCTGTTTGGTATTAACCCATCATATGTTGCACGAACAATAACAAACGATCGTGCTGGCACTACACAAGAGAACTTAGCAAAAATGAGTGAAGCGTATGCATTGATTCAGTCGAGTTATGTGGAAGACGTGAAAGATGACAAGCTTGTGGAGGGCGCGATACAAGGAATGTTATCTACTCTGAAAGATCCTTATTCCACGTATATGGACCAAAAGACGGCAAAACAGTTTAACGAAGCTCTTGATCCCGAACTAGAAGGAATTGGAGCAGAAGTGAACAAAACAGATGACAAATTAATCATTGTTTCTCCAATTAAAGGGTCACCGGCAGAGAAAGCAGGTATGAAACCGAATGATGAAATTTTGTCAGTAGATGGAAAGAGTGTAAAAGGTTTATCGCGTGAAGAGGCTGTGTTAAAGATTCGCGGTAAAAAAGGAACGACGGTTGCAATTGAAATTAAGCGTGCAGGAGTCACTGATCCAATCAAATTTGAAATTAAGCGTGATAAGATTCCGATTTTTACTGTATTTAGTTCCGTGAAGAAGGAAATGGACAAAAACATTGGGTATATGCAAATTACTTCGTTCTCTGAAAAAACAGCGGAGGAATTTAAAGATCAATTAAAAGAGCTTGAAAAGAAAGAAATTACAGGATTGATAATCGATGTACGTGGTAATCCAGGTGGCTATTTAAAGAGTGTTGAAGATATTTTAGGATTAATCATGACCGATAAAAAGCCAATGTTGCAAGTAGAACAACGCAATGGTGAGAAAAAGAAATTCTATACTTCATTAAAAGAGAGAAAACCGTATCCAATCTCGGTATTAATTGATAGTGGAAGTGCTTCTGCTTCGGAAATTTTAGCTGGTGCGTTAAAAGAAGGGGAAGGATATAATTTAGTTGGTGAAAAGACATTTGGCAAAGGAACTGTGCAACAAGCTGTTCCATTTAAAGATGGTAGTAATATTAAATTAACGATGTTTAAATGGTTAACACCGAATGGCAATTGGATTCATAAAAAAGGGATTGCCCCAACCGTAGAGGTGAAGCAACCAGATTATTATCATGCAACACCGATTCAAATTGAAAAGACACTTTCTTATAATTCAAATGATGTACAAGTAAAACATGCGCAACAAATGTTGAAAAGTCTCGGATATGTGCCAGGTCGTGAAGATGGATATTTCAGCAAAGAAACAGAATCAGCTGTTAAAGCGTTCCAAAATGCAAATCAGTTAGAAGCAACGGGAAAGCTTGATAAAAAAACAGCTGAAGCCATTCAAAATAAAATTATTGAAAAGATTCGCTCTGGTGAAAATGACTTGCAGCTACAAGCAGCATTAAAATTAATGGCGAAATAAGAAAAAACACAGGCAAAATGTGATGCCTGTGTTTTTTTATGCGTGTTAAACAAACGCTTGTTTAGTTGTGTTAATATAAAAAGAAAGAATGATATAAATGGTGGTGAATGAATTCGTGGAGGCGTGGGCTTTTGAAATTATACGAGCAGTTGGACGCTTTTTTTCGCATCCTGCTGTCTATATATTTGTAATAAGTAGTATTTTTGTTGGCTATTTACGTATATTAAGAGAACGAAAAGATTTTTCTTTTAAAGTATATGATCTTTGGTTTGAACTGCGAACATCTTTATTTGCTGGAATTGGATATGGGTTGTTTGCATCGATTATAACAATTGGGCTTGGACTTGTTGTATCAGAGGCAAGTATATGGATGATTTTGATTTGGACACTCATATTTGGATTAACGGCTTGGTATCGATATTTATCGGCAGCCTACACATTTGGAGCAGCTATTGCAGTTGTTTTATTATCTACGAATATACCAATCTCTCTGCTGAAAATAGGTTCAGGAGAAGAAGATACTATTGTATCACTTGCGATTTTACTTGGAATTATGCTCGTTATCGAGGGAAGGTTAATTTCGAAGAATGCAGTCCGATATTCTACACCGATGTTAAAAAGAAGTAAGCGCGGTTTAAAGGTTGGATTACATGAATCGAAGCGTATATGGCTCGTTCCAATCTTTATTCTTGTTCCAGGTGACGCTGTAACACAACTATTTTCATGGTGGCCTATTGTTTCAGTAGGTTCACAAACATACTCTTTATTTCTTGTTCCATTTTTAATCGGTTTTATGAGGAAAATTAGAAGTTACGAGCCGAGAGAAGCGCTGCTATTTACAGGAAGACGTGTATTTGGATTGGCTGCAATTGTGCTGGTTTTAGGCATTGCAAGTTATTGGTGGCATGTATTAGCCATTGTAGCGATGGGAGCTGCAATGCTTGGACGCTTTACAATTGCGATGCAGGAGCGAATTACCGATGAGACACGCCCCGCCTATTTTGCAACGCGTGAAGCTGGACTAGTAGTATTAGATACGATTCCAAATACTGTTGGTGCAGAACTACAGTTAAAGCCAGGAGAGATGATTACAAAAGTAAATGGTGTGATTCCAAAAACAGCCGAGGAATTTTACGCTGCTTTGCAAACGAAGACAACAGGAGCGTTTTGTAAATTGGAAGTACTTGATACAAAAGGTGAGCTTCGTCTTGCGCAAACGGCATTGTATGCAGATGGACATCATGAATTAGGGATTATATTTGTAGAACAAGATCATCAGTGGGATACAGAAGCTGTATAAAGCGAAAGACCTTCGAAATAGAAGGTCTTTTTTTATAGGCAAACGAAATAGTGATAAGAAACCAGCTAATATGTTGAACCACCTCTATTTCTTGGGAAATATGAAATATCTTGCTGAAATATAGGGAAGCTGATGCAGAGCTTCCGCATTTGTTCGTTTTGTTTCAATAGTTGATTATACAATTGTGCCTTTATCATTAGAAATGTCTCCTGGTGCATGAGCCTCTCCGATTATATAGCCCGTAAATGATGAACTGACGAAATCGAAAATGTATTGGAATTGAGCAATAAGTGGAAATGCTTTTCATGTTGGATGATCCCCTCCAACAATGACAACATACATTTGTTTCGATTTCATTTTTTCTTTGAAAGGAAGAGCGGCATCTTGAAAACTTTGAGACCAACGTTCAATAAAGTTTTTCATATGTCTGCTCATGCCATACCAGTATAGCGGTGTAGCGAAGATAATGGTATGATGTGCGAGCATTTGTTCAACGAGGCTTCGATAGTCATCATTGACTGATTGAAATCCTTTCGTATCATGACGTTGATCTGTAACGGGTTGGATATTGTAATTACGTAAATAAAGTGAAACTTTAATCAGTGGGGGCTTCATCCCCCACTGATTATGAGCCCTCACCAATCGGACTGCTCTAAAATAGCGGGATAAATTTGTGTTACCTAAATACCATCTATTATCACATGTGTAAGAGTTTCTGTATTTCTATTTGGTCGGGGACTTCCGTGTATAACGAACATAGAATCACTCCTTTTCTTTTGCTTGTTTTAGGAGTGAAACGTACCTTTTTAGATTTGTTTGAATGGTAGAGAATAAGGAAATTTGCCTTGTTACTTCAATCAGTTTCTCTTCATAAAGTGTCAGAATACTACTGCATTTCATAAAGATTTGGCTCAATTTCTAGGCAGCACAGCATTTGTGCCGTTTCGTCTAAATGTAAACCAATCTTTGGATAAGCTCTACCTTCTCGATAGCGTTCTCATCAAAATTACGATATCCATTGGAGAGGCGTTTTGAAGGCAGCATTCCTTTTTCTTCGTAGATATCGTAATGATCGTTCACTTATACTAGTTTGTTTGTAAAAGACTGTACATGGTCTAGAAAGACTTGAATAGCTTTGGAAGGAGTAAAATATTTACCGCGAACAATCGAGAAGGGACGAATAAGCTTCTCATTGGGGAGGGCAATATGGAAAAATTCTTTTGCTTCTAATTCTTTTCGAATTGTCCAGTTAGAAAGGATTGCAATGCCTAGGCCTGCACTAACCGCTTCTTTCACACTTTGAATACTACTAAATGTAAAGAATCGTTTCATCTTTAAATGATGCTGATGAATAAAGCGCTCACTATAAGCCCGTGTTCCAGATCCACTTTCTCGTAAAATCCAAACTTGATCTTGTAATGTCTGCTCATTTATTTCATTTATATAAAGCAATGGATGATTTGGTGGAACGATGAGCTTCATTTCATCTTGCATAAAGGGTTCTACGTCTATGTCGGCATATACAACTTGTCCTTCTACTAAACCAATATCAATTTGATTCGAGCGAAGGCTTTGCAGCACTTCTTCTGTATTGGAAATGAACGTATGCACTTCGACGTAAGGATTTTCCTTAGCATAGGGTGCTAATATTTTAGGGAGTAAGTATTCGCCAATTGTAAAACTAGCACCAATGCGGAGTGTCCCTGTTACAACGTTATGTAGGTCGTTAATTTCCTGCTTTGCTTCGTCATAAAGAGAGAGTATCTGCTTTGCATAGGTATATAAAATATTGCCAGCTTCTGTGACTTGGACATGTTTTGGAGAACGGTGAATCAGTATCGTGCCAAATTCATTTTCTAAATTACGAATATGCATGCTAACCCCTGGTTGAGAAAGGTTGAGCAGGTCCGCAGCATGAGAAAAATGCTGTTGTTCTACGACCGTAACGAATATTTTTAAAATGTCGACATTCATGATATGCCTCCCTTTATATTTTTTATTATGAAACTCTTTTTATTTTATCATAAGTTTTTTTTATGATTGGGATTATATATTGGTATTAAACTTATTATTAAAGTTTTTCTATAATGGAAATAGATAGAACATGCATGTTCCAATATGATTATTGGAGTGGTACGAAGTGGAAGAAACAGTTGTTATACAAAAGAGAAAGCGTTTTGGTTTTTCGAAAGGAATTGGGATTACGCTATTTATTGCGATTGCTGCGAAATATTTAGCCAATTTTCCGCTTTTCAATATTATGGGGCAATTAGTGATTGCTATTTTAATTGGGATGATTTGGAGAGCGAAAATGGGTCTGCCTTCCGAAGCGATTGCAGGTACGAAGTTTGCGAGTAAGAAGTTGCTTCGCTTCGGCATTATTTTGCTCGGGATGCGTTTAAATTTAATTGATATTGCGAAGGCGGGGCCAAAGGTGTTAGTGATAGCTGTAATTATTATTACCTTTACGATCTTTGTGGTATATGGGTTAACGAGGATATTCCAAGTAGATAAGAAAATAGGAATCTTAACGGCGTGCGGTACGGCGATTTGTGGCGCGGCAGCAGTCGTGGCTATTGCACCGCAAGTGAAAGCGAAGGACGATGAAATAGCAGTTGGCGCGGCAATCATTGCAATTTTAGGCACAATATTTACACTCGTGTATACTTTATTATATCCAGTGATTCCTTTCTCCCCATACGGTTATGGTGTCTTTTCTGGAGCGACGCTACATGAAATTGCACACGTCATCGCTGCGGCCGCGCCAGGAGGAAGTACATCTGTTGATATTGCAGTGATTGTAAAACTAACGCGCGTTGCTATGCTTGTACCGGTAGCCATTTTAATTGGCCTATGTTTCGGAAAGAGCGAGAGCGGAAAGCCAAAAAGGTCGTGGCGTGATCTTCCAATTCCATGGTTCATTTTTGGATTTTTAGCGATGAGCGCGGTGCATTCACTTGGAGTGGTTTCAGAGCTTGTGGCGAGTTACATTGTCGTTATTGCCTATATGCTAATTGCAATGGCGATGGCAGGGCTTGGATTAAATGTAGAATTTCAAGCGTTCCGTAAATTAGGAAGCAAAGCATTTATAGCAGGGATGATTGGCTCCGTTTGCCTTTCTATTCTTGGGTATATTTTGGTTTATGTGATATAGAGAAAGGGGCGGCATAAGTTATATGCCCCTTTTTTATGTTTTGAAAAAATTCCCTTTATTTATTTTTAGAAAATATTTATAATCTATGTAAAGATATCTTTACTTTTAAAGGTGGAGCCGATGGGTGTAAAAAATCGAATTAAAGAATTAAGAAAAGAAAATCATATTACGCAAGTAGAAATGGCAAGGGCACTGCAAGTGACTAGGCAAACGATTGTAGCGGTTGAAAATCATCATTATAACCCAAGTCTAGAGCTATCGCTGAAGATTGCGAGATATTTTGGGATGAAGGTGGAAGAGATATTTACGTTAAAGTAAGGGAGTGAAACAAAATGAGAATGCAAGATGAATATGAGAGACATCAATCGGATAAAGCATTTAAATATTTAGGACTATTTTATGCGCTAAGTTTAGCGGTATGGGGACTATACAATTTAATCGTTTCTGGAAGTGCTGGTATGCCGTTTGTTCTTTTGGTGATTGGGCAGTTTATATATTTTTTAGTGAATTACTGGCCGAAATGGAAGTTTAGAAAGTTAGACGAGTAAAAGAGGACATACATAATGAAAAGACGGGTTGATGAATATGAGTGGTAGCTATGTTTGCATTATCATTGTTGCTGTTGAATTATCTTATTATTTGCTGTGTGGGCGTATCATAAAAAAGCTGGTTGCATGAGACATGTAACCAGCTTTTTGATAGGTGGGAGGTGCTGTTTTCTTGTCGTGATTTGTCGACTCGTCGATATTCTTTGTCGAAACGCCGATATAATTCATTTTGCGCCGATAAAAGTGGTTCAAGCGCCGATATAATTTCATTTACCGCTAAAAGTACTACTGAAATGTTGAATTTTATGTACCAGCCATCGCCCACCCCATTTACCATCTCGCTTAACCTATGTTATTTTTTTACAAAAGTCCTTGAAAGTTACGTTACGTCATCTTTTACAATGAAAATGAAAGGGGGATGAGGATGATTTCGATTCAGGAACTGACCAAGGAGACCAGAGTTACGGTGAGAACACTTCGTTATTACGATCAAATCGGTTTATTAAAGCCAAGTGGCAAAACAGATGGAGGTCATCGGTTATATAGTGAAGTGGATGTTATTCGGTTGCAGCAAATTTTATTTTTAAAGGAAATGGGTTTCTCGTTAAAAGAGATTATGAATATGTTAGTAACAGATCTATATAGCTTAAAGGAGTCGCTAGAAAGGCAGCTGAAATTTGTTCAAGGGGAGCAACAGAAATTTGAACGAATGGAGAAAATGCTACAAGCTGTCATATATTCTACGGAGTTAGAAGGGGAAGTAAATTGGAACGTCATGTTTGAACTTATTCAACTTTCAAAGCAGTCCCCGCGTATACGTGAAAGATTTCAACAACAGGTATTTTCAGAGGAAGAAAAAAAGCTTCTGGAGAAATTACCAAATATGAGTGAAGACAATGAAAGTGTTCAGGAATGGATAAAATTATTGAAACAGTTACGTGGATATATGGAAGAAGGGAAGAAGCCGTCCCATGATGATGTGCAGGAAGCTACGAATCAATTAATGGTGAAATGTTTGGCGATGGCGGATGGAGATGAAGCCTTTTTAGATAAATTATGGGAAGTGCGGAAATCAAAAGAGGGCTCGCAAAACATGAACATGTATCCAATGGAGGAGGAGTTTTTCGCATATATGGATGAAGCTTTTCGTATATACGATGAAAGGGAGCGAGGAAAATGAGTATACTGACAGAATATAGGTGGTACTTTTTAATTGGTGCGGAAATTGTATTTTGGATATCAGCGGTTGGATTTTTTATTTTGCGGTATGGGTTTCGGCTTCGAAAAGCAAGTTTTATCGCAGGGATTGTATTACTTTTAAACGAATTATTTATACTCGCGCTAGGCGTTCTTGACTACTATCAAACAGGTAAGTTTTCAAACTTTCAACTCATCACCATGATCATACTAATCTATGCGCTTTTATATGGAAAAAAGGATTTGCGAAAATTAGATATATGGGTACAAAAACGTATTGCAAAATGGCGAAATGAGCCGGTGCCTTATATTGAAGAGCCATCAGAATTGACTGGATGGGCTTATACAAAACAAGAACTAGGGCAGTGGGTGTTGCATTTTATTTTATTTATTACGGTTCATATTATCTTTTTCTTTGTGTATGGGCTTGTCCCATTGGAAGAATGGAAGAATTGGTTGGACGACGGGATTGTTTTAAATAAATCGGCAAGTCGTTTCAGCCAAGTGTGGGGAGTTGTTTTTTTTATTGATACGGTTATTACTTTTTCATATGTGATTTTTCCGAAGAAAGAGAAGGGGAAAAGAAAGTTGCTTTCTTAATAATGAAAGCAGCTTTTTTCATTTTTCATTATATATTGTCGAAAACTTTACCGAATATTTGTTCGTTTTCTTGGTTTTTTTATGGGCATTCGTGGTAAAATGGGAATACAGATTTTTTAGAGGAGGTCGGATTTGGTGGAACGTGAATTTGAAATTGTCTCAGAATACTCCCCGCAGGGTGATCAGCCGAAAGCAATCGAGCAGCTTGTCAAGGGAATTCAAAACGGTAAGAGACATCAAGTGTTGCTTGGAGCGACAGGAACGGGTAAAACATTTACAATTTCGAATGTAATTAAAGAAGTGAAAAAGCCGACACTTGTTATGGCTCATAATAAAACGTTAGCAGGACAACTGTATAGCGAGCTAAAAGATTTCTTTCCAAACAATGCAGTTGAGTATTTCGTTAGTTATTATGATTATTATCAACCGGAAGCATATGTACCACAAACCGATACGTTTATTGAAAAAGATGCACAAATTAATGATGAAATTGATAAGCTGCGCCACTCGGCAACGTCGGCTTTATTTGAGCGTGATGATGTCATTATTGTCGCAAGTGTATCTTGCATTTATGGTTTAGGTTCTCCAGAAGAGTATCGTGAGCTTGTCGTTTCACTGCGCGTTGGCATGGAGAAAGATCGCAACCAGTTGCTGCGCGAGCTCGTTGATGTACAGTATGGACGCAATGATATTGATTTTCAGCGCGGAACGTTTCGCGTTCGCGGCGATGTCGTAGAGATTTTCCCAGCATCTCTTGATGAACATTGCATCAGAATCGAGTTTTTTGGAGATGAAATTGATCGCATTCGAGAAGTGGATGCATTAACAGGTGAAGTATTGGCAGAACGTGAACATGTAGCGATCTTTCCAGCATCTCACTTCGTTACACGTGAAGAGAAGATGAAAGTCGCGATTGAAAATATTGAAAAAGAATTAGAAGAACGTTTAAAAGAATTAAATGAGCAAGGGAAACTATTAGAAGCGCAGCGCATCGAGCAGCGGACGCGTTATGATTTAGAAATGATGCGTGAGATGGGATTTTGCTCAGGGATTGAAAACTACTCTCGTCATTTAACACTCCGTCCTGCTGGTTCAACGCCATATACATTATTAGATTATTTTCCTAAGGACTTTCTAATCGTAATGGATGAATCTCATGTAACGGTTCCGCAAGTAAGAGCGATGTATAATGGCGACCAGGCGCGTAAGCAAGTGCTTGTTGACCATGGGTTCCGCTTACCTTCAGCTTTAGATAATAGACCGCTTAAGTTTGAAGAGTTTGAAGAGAAAGCAAATCAAATTATATATGTTTCGGCAACGCCAGGTCCATATGAGTTAGAGCATGCACCAGAAGTTGTAGAGCAAATTATTCGTCCAACCGGGCTCTTAGATCCGAAAATTGAAGTAAGACCAATTGAAGGACAGATTGATGACTTATTAGGAGAAATACAAGAGCGAATTGCGAAAAATGAGCGCGTTTTAATTACGACATTAACGAAGAAAATGTCAGAGGATTTAACAGATTACTTAAAGGATGTTGGGATTAAGGTAAATTATCTTCATTCTGAAATTAAAACGCTTGAGCGAATTGAAATCATTCGTGATCTTCGTCTTGGCAAGTTCGACGTACTTGTTGGAATTAACTTATTGCGAGAAGGTCTTGATATTCCAGAAGTATCACTTGTTGCGATTTTAGATGCGGATAAAGAAGGATTTTTGCGCTCAGAGCGATCACTCATTCAAACGATTGGCCGTGCTGCGCGTAATGAGAACGGTCACGTTATTATGTATGCAGATCATATAACAAAATCGATGCAAATCGCCATTGATGAAACGAAACGTCGTCGTGAAAAACAAGAGGCTTACAATAAAGAGCATGGCATCACACCAAAAACAATTCAAAAAGAAGTGCGCGATGTGATTCGTGCGACAGTAGCGGCGGAAGAAACAGAAGTATATGAAGCAACGGCAATGAAGAAAATGACAAAGAAAGAACGAGAAAAAACGATTGCGAAGATGGAAGCAGAAATGAAGGAAGCAGCAAAAGCTTTAGATTTCGAGCGTGCGGCTGAGCTAAGAGATTTAATACTAGAACTAAAAGCGGAAGGGTGAAGAGAGTGAGCAAAGACCATATCGTTGTAAAAGGTGCGAGAGCACATAACTTAAAAAATATTGATGTAACCATTCCGAGAAATCAACTTGTTGTTGTGACGGGACTATCTGGTTCAGGGAAATCATCATTGGCATTCGATACGATTTATGCGGAAGGGCAACGTAGATATGTGGAATCATTATCTGCGTATGCGCGTCAGTTTTTAGGACAAATGGATAAGCCTGATGTCGATACGATTGAAGGCTTATCTCCAGCGATTTCAATCGATCAGAAAACAACGAGCCGTAACCCGCGTTCAACAGTTGGAACAGTAACGGAAATTTATGATTACTTACGCTTATTATTTGCTCGTATTGGGACACCAATCTGCCCAAAGCATGGGATTGAAATTACTTCCCAAACAGTAGAGCAAATGGTCGACCGTGTTCTTGAATATCCAGAGCGTACAAAATTACAAGTATTAGCGCCGATTGTATCTGGGCGTAAAGGCGCTCATGTGAAAGTGTTAGAAGATATTAAGAAACAAGGGTATGTACGTGTTCGGGTGGATGGAGAAATGCTAGATGTATCTGATGAAATTACACTAGATAAAAATAAGAAACATTCCATTGAAGTTGTTATCGATCGTATCGTTGTAAAAGATGGAATTGCAAGTCGTCTTGCTGATTCGCTTGAAAGTGCACTGAAACTAGGCGGGGGACGTGTGTTAATCGATGTAATTGGCGAAGAAGAACTGTTGTTTAGTGAACATCATGCATGTCCGCATTGCGGTTTCTCAATTGGTGAGTTAGAGCCGCGCATGTTCTCATTTAATAGTCCATTTGGTGCATGTCCAACTTGCGATGGACTTGGTTCAAGATTAGAAGTAGATTTAGAGCTTGTAATTCCAAATTGGGATTTATCTTTAAATGAGCATGCCATTGCTCCGTGGGAACCGACAAGCTCACAATATTATCCGCAATTATTACAATCTGTATGCAAGCATTACGGTATCGATATGGACATGCCAGTAAAGGATATTCCAAAAGAGTTGTTTGATAAAGTGCTGTATGGAAGTGGAGAAGAGAAGGTTCATTTCCGTTATGTCAATGACTTTGGGCAAGTGAAAGAAAGTGAAATTGTATTTGAAGGAGTCATTCCAAATATTGAACGTCGCTTTCGGGAAACGAGTTCTGATTATATTCGGGAACAAATGGAAAAATATATGGCGGAGCAAGCGTGTCCAAAATGTAAAGGCGGCCGTTTAAAACCGGAAAGTTTAGCTGTATTCATAGCCGGAAAAACAATTGCTGATGTAACGAAGTACTCTGTGCAAGAAGCATATGGCTTCTTTTCAAAGATTGAACTGACAGAAAAACAAGCGAAAATTGCTTACCAGATTTTACGTGAAATTAAAGAGCGGCTCACTTTCTTAAATAATGTCGGGCTTGATTATTTAACGTTAAGTCGTGCGGCAGGGACGCTGTCAGGTGGTGAAGCGCAGCGCATTCGTCTCGCTACACAAATCGGCTCTCGTCTTACTGGTGTCCTTTATATTCTAGATGAACCGTCCATTGGTTTACATCAGCGTGATAATGACCGCCTTATTCATACATTGCAAGACATGCGTGATTTAGGAAATACGCTTATTGTTGTGGAGCATGATGAAGATACAATGATGGCGGCGGACTATTTGATTGATATTGGTCCTGGCGCGGGCATTCATGGGGGACAAGTTGTATCAGCTGGTTCGCCAGAAGAAGTAATGAATGACGAGAATTCATTAACTGGTCAATATTTAAGTGGGGAAAAATTCATTCCTGTTCCGCTTGAAAGAAGAAAAGGTGACGGACGTAAAATTGAGATTATTGGTGCGAAAGAAAATAATTTAAAGAATGCAAGAATGTCATTCCCACTCGGCACTTTTGTTGCAGTAACTGGTGTATCTGGTTCAGGTAAAAGTACGATGGTTAATGAAGTATTGTATAAGTCTTTAGCACAGAAACTATATAAAGCAAAAAGTAAACCAGGGGCTCATAAACAAATTAAAGGTCTTGAACATTTAGATAAAGTAATTGATATTGATCAATCGCCAATCGGACGGACACCTCGTTCCAATCCGGCAACATATACAGGTGTGTTTGATGATATTCGGGATGTGTTTGCACAAACGAATGAGGCGAAAGTACGCGGCTATCAAAAAGGGCGCTTTAGCTTTAACGTAAAAGGAGGACGCTGTGAAGCTTGCCGCGGTGATGGGATTATCAAAATTGAAATGCACTTCTTGCCAGATGTATATGTTCCGTGTGAAGTGTGCCATGGCAAACGCTATAACCGCGAAACGTTAGAGGTAAAATACAAAGATAAGAACATTTCAGAAGTATTAGAGATGACTATTGAAGACGGAGTGGAATTCTTTGCGAATATCCCGAAAATTAAACGGAAATTACAGACACTTGTAGATGTTGGGCTCGGATATATGAAGCTCGGACAGCCAGCTACGACGTTATCAGGCGGTGAAGCGCAGCGTGTAAAACTAGCATCTGAATTGCATCGTCGTTCTACGGGACGTACATTATATATTTTAGATGAACCGACAACGGGCTTACATGTGCATGATATTGCGCGCCTTCTTGAAGTGTTGCAGCGCCTTGTTGAAAACGGAGAAACGGTACTTGTGATTGAACATAACCTAGATGTGATTAAGACAGCAGATTACATTGTTGACCTTGGTCCAGAGGGTGGAGATAAAGGTGGACAAATCGTTGCTTCGGGAACGCCAGAACAAGTCGTAAAAGAAGAGTGTTCGTATACAGGCAAGTATTTAAAAGAGGTTTTAGAGCGTGATACAGCTCGTATGAAAGAGAAAATAAAAGAAGTGGAGGTAGGGAGCTAAGCCGATTGGCTAGCTCTTTACTTTGTTTTTGAGGATTATAGGATGGAATTTATAGATAGATTGAAACATAAAAAAATAAAGGGAAGAGAAATTTTGAAGTGGGGCCCGTACTTCAGAAAGCGATGGGCAAGTCACTTTGCGAGTCATTTAAGTGAAGAAGAAAAAGAAGAGATAGGGCTATATAGTAATCATGATGCATGTGGCTACTTATGGTATATGTTTAGTTATAAGAAGAAGCGGTATTTAGAAGGAGAACAAGCAGAGCAAGCATTTCATGGTGAAAGGAAAAATAGTTGTTATATTTTCTATCAACATTGCAATGATGTACTCATAATAAAAGATGCAAATGCACTACATGCTCATGATCTGTTACGAGAAACAGATGATTTGTTCAAAGGAGATATATATGTTGTAGATGATGATTTTACGTGGACGTATGTGAAAACTCATGAAGCAAGATGGCATGACCCATATTTTACTCGTAATCATTGGTGAGAAGAGAGGTGGGGATACAAGAGAGAAGGATAGAATAAGTTGTTATAGAAGTTTTCTTTTTGGGATTCGCACTTGGCGTTTATAGTCTATTAGCGTATGATTAAATATATATATAATAAAAGGATGTGTAAGAAAATGAGATGGATTCTATCACTTCTTGTAAATAGCGTAGTATTAATTGTTGTATCCGGACTTTTAAAAGGAATCGCACCAGACGCATTTTACATAGAAAACATTCAAACAGCCATTATTGCAAGTATTATTTTGGCGATTTTAAATGTAGTTGTAAAACCATTTTTAATTTTGATTACATTACCAATTACGGTACTCACATTTGGTTTTTTCCTTATTATCATCAATGCCATTACTTTGAAAATAACAGATTCGTTATTAGGCGATGCTTTTAACATATCAGGATTTGGCGTGGCCATTATTGCAGCCATTTGTATTTCTATTCTTAATATGTTAATTGATAAAGTGATTGTGGAGCCGTTATCTGAAAAGAAATAGAAAAGTGACAAATAGAAAAACATTTCATCAGTGCTATGAAATGTTTTTTTTCTATTTGCTAGAAACCGTATTTCTTGTTTTCAGAAAAAAGTGGTACAATATCCGTTAGAATGGAATTGTACATCAAATGAGAATGAGCCCGCAGCGGAGTGGAGGTTTATGTATGCCTAAAGTAAGGACAAAGGATTTAATTGAACAATTTCAATTGGAACTCGTAAGTGGTGAAGAAGGAATTCATCGTCCGATTGATACAAGTGATTTATCGCGACCTGGAATTGAAATGGCAGGCTTTTTTACTTATTATCCAGCAGATCGTGTTCAGCTTCTTGGAAAAACAGAGCTTACTTTCTTTGATACGTTAACAAATGATCAAAAACAAGAAAGAATGAAGGCGCTTTGTACAGAGGAAACACCTTGTATTATCGTTACGCGTAATCAAGATGTACCTAAGGAATTATTACAAGCATCACGTGAATCAGGTGTGCCATTGTTACGTTCTTCCCAAACGACAACGAGATTATCAAGTCGTTTAACGAACTACTTAGAAGGAAAGTTGGCACCAACAACAGCTGTTCACGGTGTATTAGTAGACGTTTACGGTGTTGGAGTTTTAATTATAGGTCAAAGTGGCGTTGGGAAAAGCGAAACGGCTCTTGAACTTGTCAAGCGTGGTCATCGTCTAGTAGCTGACGATAGTGTAGAAATCCGTCAAGAAGATGAAGATACATTAGTAGGAAGCTCTCCAGATTTAATAGAACATTTATTAGAAATTCGTGGTTTAGGTATCATTAACGTTATGACGTTATTTGGTGCAGGTGCTGTCCGAAATTATAAGCGTATTACGCTTGTTATTAATCTTGAGATTTGGGATCAAAATAAAAACTACGATCGCCTAGGTCTTGATGAAGAAAAAATGAAGATTATCGATACAGAACTTACGAAGATTACACTTCCAGTTCGCCCAGGCCGAAACTTAGCGGTCATTATCGAGGTAGCGGCGATGAACTTCAGATTAAAACGTATGGGAGTTAATGCAGCTCAGCAATTTTCAGAACGGTTAATGAGTGCGATTGAATTAGGGAATCAGGAGTAGGCACAAAAGGAGGTCATACATATGCTTTTAGGGTCTGTACCGCAGTTAGACCGTGTAGCCATTCATCTTGGACCATTTCCAGTCTATTGGTATGGAATTATTATCGGGACTGGCGTTCTACTCGGGCTTTGGTTGGCTACTCGTGAAGGAGAACGATTAGGTATTCCGAAGGATACATTTGTCGATCTTGTTTTATTCGCAGTGCCAATTGCGATTATTTGTGCAAGGGCATACTATGTTGCGTTTGAATGGGAATACTATATGCAAAATCCGATTCAAATTATTAATACTCGGCAAGGTGGATTGGCCATTCATGGTGGTTTAATTGGAGCTGTCATGACGGGAATTATCTATGCAAAAGTAAAAAGGATTTCGTTTTGGAAGTTAGCGGATATTGCGGCACCAAGTATCCTTCTTGGACAAGCGATTGGTCGTTGGGGCAATTTTATGAACCAAGAAGCTCATGGTGGTGAAGTAACAAGACAGTTTTTAGAAGGTTTGCATTTACCGGACTTTATTGTGAATCAAATGTATATTGATGGTGTCTATTATCATCCAACGTTCTTATATGAATCATTATGGAGTTTTGCTGGGGTTATTTTATTATTGTTATTGCGAAAAGCAAACTTGCGCCGCGGTGAATTGTTTTTTACATATTTAATTTGGTATTCAATTGGCCGTTTCTTTGTAGAAGAATTGCGTACAGATAGTTTAATGTTAGGGCCACTTCGTATTGCGCAAGTGATGTCTATTGGGCTGATTGTTATTTCAATTATTTTTATAATTGTAAGACGTAAAACGGGGCAAGCTGATAAAAGATATTTAGAAAAGTAGAGGAAAGTAGCATCTTATAGAGGGTGCTGCTTCTTTCGTATTGAGCCAGCTGAAATAGAAAGGAAAATGAGAAAGATGAAGATAAATACAGTGCTATTTGATTTAGATGGAACATTAATTAATACAAACGAACTTATTATTTCTTCTTTTTTACATACTTTGAATACATATTATCCAAATCAGTATAAGCGTGAAGATGTCTTACCGTTTATTGGGCCATCTTTACATGAAACATTTCATTCTATTGATGAAAGTAAAGTAGAGGAAATGATTACACGCTATCGCCAATTTAATCACGATCATCATGATGAACTAGTAGAAGAATATGAAACTGTTTATGAGACAGTTCAAACATTAAAAGAAAAGGGATATAAAATTGGGATTGTCACAACAAAAGCAAGACAAACAGTGGAGATGGGATTGAATTGGTCCAAGCTACATGAATTTTTTGATGTAGTAGTCACAATTGACGATGTAGAACATGTGAAACCACATCCTGAGCCAATTCAAAAAGCTCTTCAATTATTAGATGCAAAACCAGAAGAAACATTAATGGTTGGCGATAATCATCATGATATTGTAGGTGGACAGAATGCTGGCACAAAAACGGCAGCGGTAGGGTGGACGATTAAAGGGAGAGCATATTTAGAATCCTATAAACCAGACTATGTACTAGATAAAATGAGTGATTTATTATCAATTTTGTCTGAATAGTGGAGAGAGGGAGTGTGTGAAAGTGCGACGGACAACGCGCTACCCTGTTTCAGGAGCAAATTCATTATGGAATGTATATAAAACTGTATCATTTTGGAAGGTCATGAAAAACTTTATTGTGATTCAAATTGCGCGTTATACACCGTTTTTAACGATAAAAAATTGGTTATATCGCACGTTTTTGCGAATGGAAGTAGGAAAGCAAACCGCATTTGCGCTTATGGTAATGCCGGATATTATGTTTCCAGAAAAGATTACAGTTGGAGCAAATTCAATCATTGGTTATAATACGACAATTTTAGCTCATGAATATTTAATTACTGAATATCGACTTGGGGAAGTAATCATTGGAGATGAAGTAATGATTGGGGCAAATTCAACAATATTACCAGGCGTTACAATTGGGGATGGTGCTATTGTTTCTGCAGGTACGCTCGTTCACCGCGATGTTCCAAGCGGCGCGTTTGTAGGTGGGAATCCGATGCGTATTATTTATCCGAAAGAAGATCAAGATTGAAAATGTAACATTTTCTTTCTCTTTTGATGAATAAAAAGGAAATAATTGATTATAATATACTGTTTTGTTTTTTTTAGAATCGTTTATACTTAAAGATAGAATAATGCGTGAGCGTAGAAAACAAAAACTGGAGGATTTATGGGGAAAAATCAAAGAATATATAAGGAGAACGGACAAGTTATCTCTTTTCATCAATTAGCAGACTTCTTTTATAAAAAAGGGATGAAAGCGTATCAAGGGCATAAATTAGAAGAAGCGATTAAATATTTTCGTAGAGCGGCACAAAATAAGAAAGAGCCGTTTATTTTATGCCAATTAGCAACTGTGCTATCTGAGGTTGGTGAATACCAAGAGTCGAATCAAATTCTTCTGAAATTGATTCGTTCTCATTCTGAGATTGAACAGTGCTATTATTTTATCGCGAATAATTATGCCTATCTTGGCTTATTTCAACAGGCAAAAAAATATGCGGAGAAATATTTAGAAATTGCAACTGAAAAGGAATTTGTAGAAGATACGTTGGAATTACTTGAAATTATGGAAGAGGAATCATTGGATGCTGAAGAGATGGAAGATGAAGATGAACTGATTGTGATGCAGGAAGAAGCAAATCGTTATATTCGTAATGGTCAATTAGAAGAAGCGATTGCTACTTTAGAAATTGTGACGAAGGATTATCCGGAATTTTGGTCCGGTTATAATAATTTAGCAATTGCTCATTTTCAGTCGGGGAACGTAGATCAGGCGCTGAAGTTAACAGAAATGATTTTAGAGAAAAATCCCGGCAATATGCATGCTCTTTGTAACACGCTTATTTTTCTATACTCAATTGGAGAACATAAGCAAGTAGAAGCGCTAGCGGAGCAAATGAAATCTGTATATCCAATTTCATTTGAACATCGATTAAAATTAGGGACGACGTTTGCAACTATCGGTTATTTTGCTCATGCTTATAAATGGTTAAAGTTATTGAAGCGTCAAGGATATGATGGTGATGTTAGCTTTTATTATTGGTTTGCATACGCTTCTTATATGGTAAAAGACTATCATACAGCAGAGAAGATGTGGCAGTCAGTTGTAGAGTTACACCCTGATAAAAAAGGAAAAGAACCTTGGAATGCCTTGAATTTAGCTGATGAAGGGCAAAAAGTTTTATTCGAAGAATTGCGCAAAACATTTCAAGAAAGTGCAACATTAGAAGAGCAAATGTTAGCTCTATATTTAATGAATGAATTGAAAACGCCTGAAAAAATTGGCTTTTTCTTTGATATTGTACAGGCGAAGAACGGTGTTCCTATTGTGTCGGAAATTGCAAAATACTTCTTCTTACTTGGCAGTCATAAGAGTATTCCGTCTGAACTAAAGCCATTTGAACAATGTATTCGAATTGCGGATATCTTATATAACTATACAAATAAAGAAGATGAATTAATTGAAGAGTGCTTACATTTTTGGTTCTGCACTTTCATACGTTTATATACTTCCGATACGGCTTTTACAAATATATTTGGATGGTCAGCGGCAATTGAATATATTGTGCGCGGTGAGAAAAAAAATAAAATGACACAGGCCGAACTAGGAAATATATATAATGTATCTGTGGCTACGCTAAGAAAATATGTGCAAGCAGTAAGACGTACACATGCATAGGCATATCACTAGGAAAAAGCAAATGCTAACAGTATAATGAGGGTAAGTTGTAGGTATGAATAGGAGTGAATAGTGTGTCAGAAGAAAAAATTTATGATGTCATTATTATTGGTGCTGGACCAGCTGGGATGACAGCTGCAGTTTATACATCTCGTGCGAATTTAAGTACACTTATGTTAGAACGTGGTATTCCAGGCGGACAAATGGCAAATACAGAAGAGGTAGAGAACTATCCAGGTTATGAATCCATTTTAGGGCCGGATTTATCCAATAAAATGTTTGAGCACGCAAAGAAATTTGGTGCGGAATACGCATATGGTGACGTAAAAGAAGTCATCGATGGAAAAGAATATAAAACAATTATAGCAGGTAAAAAAGAGTACAAAGCACGTGCCATTATCATTGCAAGTGGGGCAGAGTATAAAAAACTTGGTGTTCCAGGTGAAAAAGAACTTGGGGGACGCGGTGTATCTTACTGCGCAGTATGTGATGGTGCATTCTTTAAAGAGAAAGAACTTGTTGTTATCGGTGGTGGAGACTCAGCGGTTGAAGAGGGTGTATATTTAACACGCTTCGCTTCAAAAGTAACAATCATTCATCGTCGCGATGCTCTTCGGGCACAGAAAATCCTGCAAGACCGCGCTTTCCAAAATGAGAAAATAGACTTCATTTGGAATCACACTGTAAAACAAATTAACGAGGAAAACGGTAAAGTAGGTAGTGTTACAATTGTAGATGTGAACACTGGTGAAGAAACAGAATTTAAAGCGGACGGTGTCTTCGTTTATATCGGTATGTTACCATTATCAAAACCATTTGCTGCATTAGGTATTACAAATGAAAATGGTTATATTGAAACAAATGAGCGCATGGAAACGAAAGTACCTGGTATCTTCGCAGCTGGCGATATTCGTGAAAAAATGCTTCGCCAAATTGTTACAGCAACTGGCGACGGTAGTATCGCAGCACAAAGCGTACAGCACTATGTAGAAGAGTTATTAGAGGAATTAAACACTGTAACGGAAAAATAAAAAGTACGATTTTTTTAGACGAAAGTGATCTGCAAATGATAGCTTTCGTCTTTTCATTTTTACTCAAAATGTCAAATGTTTGTAAAAAAATGTTTGGATTATAAGATTTCTTATTGATATACTAAAGTTTACGAAAAAATGCTGATAAGAAATGAGGAGTTTATTCGATATGGAATGGCGTAATATATATCGTGGTTTTTGTATGGGAGTTAGTGATTTAATTCCGGGTGTAAGCGGTGGAACAATTGCGGTTGTATTAGGGATTTATGAGAGGTTGCTAGCAGCGATTAGCGGATTTTTTAGCCGGGAATGGAAAAAGCATTTAAGTTTTTTAATTCCTCTTGTTATGGGCGTTGCAGCGGCATTTTTAACATTAAGTCATGTCATTAAATATTTATTGGCAAATTATTATGAACCGACGCAGTTCTTCTTTCTTGGTTTAATTGTTAGTATTTTACCCATGTTAATGAGAGAAGCAAATGCGAAAGAAACCTTTAAAGGTAGTCATATGATTGTCATGATTATTGCGGCTATTCTTGTGGCTGCTACAGCTTTTTTTAAACCAGATAAAGCTGCGGATCCAATTACAACTCTTACGGTTTTAAATACAATTGGATTGTTTTTAGCAGGATGGCTGGCGAGTATGGCAATGCTTCTTCCTGGTATTAGCGGGTCATTTATTTTATTAATTATCGGCGTATACCCAACTGCAATTCATGCATTAACAACATTGAATTTGCCGCTAATTGCTGTAATTGGTGTAGGTGTTGTAGTAGGATTTGTTGTAAGTAGTAAAGGAATTAGCTACTTATTATCAAATTATAAAAGTACGACATTCGCAGCGATTATCGGGCTTGTAATTGGATCGATTGCAGTCGTATTTCCTGGAATTCCGAACGGTGGAATTTCAATTGTAAGTTCTATTATTACATTTATTTTAGGGTTTGTGATTGTATCCTATTTCGGTAAGAAATAAGGAAAGCAGTCCCCTTAGCGATATAGTTCGTTAAGGGGATTTTTTATAGAAATTAAGTAGAGAATCCCTTATTTTGGGAGAGAGTCTCCTTCATTGTGGCAAACTGTTTTTGATAGTATAATGAAGTAAGTATGTGATGAGATGAGATTATTCATCGCAAGTAGCTGAGGTGAAGAAACATGCAAAGAGTCACAAACTGTGTGTTAATGAAAGGGAATGAAGTCCTCCTACTCCAAAAGCCGCGTCGAAATTGGTGGGTTGCACCTGGCGGGAAGATGGAGCGCGGTGAGACAATAAGAGATTCAGTCGTTCGCGAATATCGTGAAGAAACAGGGATATATTTAAAGAACCCAACATTAAAAGGGGTCTTCACCTTTGTCATTCAAGAGGGTGATAAAGTTGTTTCTGAATGGATGATGTTCTCCTTCTTGGCAACTGATTTTGCAGGAGAAAACAAATTAGAAAGCGAAGAAGGCATTATTGGCTGGCACACACTTGATAAAATTGATGAATTACCGATGGCACCGGGGGATTATCATATCATTGATTATTTAATTAAAGGAAACGGTATCATTTACGGTACATTTGTATATACACCAGATTTTGAATTACTTTCATATCGATTAGACCCAAGCTAAATCTTCCGGGAGGGGATACGATGACAGAGAATAATGATATTAAAATGGTAATTATTACAGGAATGTCTGGTGCTGGAAAAACAGTAGCACTACAAAGTTTTGAAGATTTAGGGTATTTCTGTGTAGATAATTTACCTCCGATGTTATTGCCAAAGTTTGTTGAGTTGATGGCAGATTCAAAAAGCAAGATGAATAAAGTTGCGCTAGGTATTGATTTACGTGGCCGCGAGTTTTTTGAACATTTATGGGGAGCACTTGATGATTTATCAGAACGAACTTGGATTATTCCTCATATCTTATTTTTAGATGCGAAGGATAGTACGCTTGTAACGCGCTATAAGGAAACGAGACGTTCGCATCCACTTGCGCCAACTGGTCTTCCTTTAAAAGGTATCGAGGCGGAGCGCGGTTTATTAACAGACATGAAAGCAAGAGCGAATATTGTGCTTGATACATCGGATTTAAAACCGAAAGAATTACGTGAAAAAATTGTTCAGCTGTTTTCAACAGAAACTGAGCAAGCGTTTCGTGTAAATGTCATGTCGTTTGGATTTAAGTACGGTATTCCAATTGATGCAGATTTAGTATTCGATGTTCGTTTTTTACCAAATCCATACTACATTCCACATATGAAGCCATTAACAGGACTAGATGAAGAAGTTTCATCTTATGTACTAAAGTTTAATGAGACACATAAGTTTTTAGAGAAGTTGACGGATCTGATTACTTTCATGCTGCCTCATTACAAAAGAGAAGGTAAGAGTCAACTTGTAATTGCAATTGGATGTACAGGTGGACAGCATCGTTCTGTTACGCTTGCAGAGTACCTTGGGAAACATTTGAAACCAGATTATAGTGTTCATGTATCTCATCGTGATGTGGAGAAGAGAAAGGGCCATTAAAGGATGAAAAAAGAGAGAAAACCTAAAATTGTCATCATGGGAGGAGGAACTGGACTTTCTGTTTTATTAAGAGGATTAAAGCAATATCCTGTTGATATTACAGCAGTTGTTACAATCGCTGATGATGGTGGCAGTTCGGGTAGGTTACGTGATGAGCTAGAAATTCCACCCCCTGGTGACATTCGTAACGTACTTGTTGCGTTATCGGATGTAGAGCCACTGGTGGAAGCTTTATTTCAGCATCGTTTTACAACAGGAGACGGACTGAAGGGTCATGCGTTAGGAAATCTATTATTGGCAGGTATGACCGCGATTACAGGAGACTTTTTCCATGCGATTACAGAAACGAGTAAAGTATTAAATGTTAGAGGACGTGTATTACCAGCAGCGAATCAAAGCGCCGTACTTCATGCGGAACTAGAAGATGGAGAAGTTGTAACAGGTGAATCAAAAATTCCTTATTACGGAAAGAAGATTAACCGTGTCTTTTTAACTCCAGAAGATGTAGAGCCATTGCATGAGACGTTAGCTGAGATTAAACGAGCTGATTTACTTGTTTTCGGTCCGGGAAGTTTGTATACGAGTATATTGCCGAATTTAGTTGTTAACAAAATTGGGGACGCTGTTCTTGCTGCAAAAGCGAAGAAGGTATATGTATGTAATGTTATGACACAAGCCGGTGAGACAATGGGATATACTGCTTTTGATCATGTCCAGGCGTTACATGATCATTTAGGACAACCATTTATCGATACTGCAATTGTGAATAACCGTGATATTCCCTGTGAATTACGTAAGTTATATGAGAAAGAAATGTCTGCCCCAGTTGTAGTGGATGAAGAACGTTTTACTGAAAATAATATTGAGGTTATTCCAGCCCAATTAGCGAAATATGATAATCATGTTGTAAGACATGATACGTTAAAGCTAGCTTCTATTTTATATTCATTGTTATAAATGTGCGTTGCCTCGTTTGAGGTAACGCTCCTCATTCATATAGGACAAGATTTTTGTTCCAAAATATTGTATAAGGAGGTGTTGACTGTGTCATTTGCTTCGGAAACAAAGAAAGAGCTCACAAAGCTTGAAATGAAAGAATGCTGTGAGAAAGCTGAGTTATCAGCATTACTTCGAATGAACGGGTCGCTTTCTTTTTCAAATCGTCGTCTATCCATAGATATTCAAACGGAAAACGCAGCAATTGCGCGAAGGATTTATACACTTTTGAAAAAGGGCTATAACGTAACGGTAGAACTACTTGTTCGAAAAAAAATGCGATTAAAGAAAAATAATGTCTATATCGTTCGGCTTGTTGAAAAATCACGCGAAATTTTAGCAGATCTTCAAATTGTTCGAGAGGACTTTTCGTTTATCCGCAATATATCACAAGAATTAATTGAGAAGAAATGTTGTAAAAGATCGTATTTACGAGGAGCATTTTTAGCAGGTGGTTCAGTAAATAACCCAGAAACATCATCTTATCATTTAGAAATCTTTTCGTTATATAAGGAACATAATGATTCTATATGTGAATTGATGAATGGATTTGATTTAAATAGTAAGACGTTGGAAAGGCGAAAAGGTTATATTACGTATTTAAAAGAGGCAGAGAAAATTACGGAATTTTTAAATATTATTGGCGCGCATAATGCACTCTTAAAATTTGAAGATATTCGTATTGTTCGCGATATGCGTAATTCCGTTAATCGCTTAGTAAATTGTGAAACAGCTAATCTCAACAAGACAATTGGTGCGGCATTAAGGCAAATTGAAAATATTCGCTACATTGATGAGACGGTTGGCCTTGATATTTTGCCAGACAAATTAAGAGAGATTGCACAACTAAGAGTTAATTATCAAGATGTAACATTGAAAGAATTAGGCGAGATGGTATCTGGAGGGAAAATTAGTAAATCAGGTATCAATCATCGTTTGCGTAAAATCGACGAAATTGCGGAGAAATTACGTGCGGGGGAAACAGTAGTAAAAAAATAAAGGTAAAGGGGAAATGGAGCCGTGGTTCAAAAAAAAGTTGAGGTTGCACGAAAAGATGGTTTGCAAGCACGTCCGGCTGCGTTGTTTGTGCAAGAGGCAAATCGCTTTCATGCTGATATTTTCATTGAGAAAGATGACAAAACAATTAACGCTAAGAGTATAATGGGGGTTATGAGCTTAGCGATTGGATCTGGTAGTCACATAACAATTACGGCAGAAGGTTCAGATGCGGAAGAAGCATTAGAAGCGCTCGTTGCTTACGTGCAAAATAATCAATAAAAGCTATCGCGTAAACGCGATAGCTTTTATTGATTGGATGAACTTGCCGAATATTGTCGAGCGGTCGATAACTTGTGTTGGATTGATGGTATTTAGTAATGTGCTTGATAAAAAGGGCTATCGCAATGTTGCGATAGCCCTTTTTTACGTGGCGATTCTGAGCGAGCCGCTTCCGCTTTTAGTAGTATTAACGGTTTGTAAAGATTCTATCGATTAGGCCGTATTCTAGTGCTTTTTCGGCTGTCATGAAGTTGTCACGGTCTGTGTCGCGTTCGATGACTTCTAGTGGTTGGCCTGTGCGTTCTGCAAGGATTTTGTTTAATTTATCGCGTAGGAATAGGATGCGTTTTGCAGCGATTTCAATTTCAGTTGCTTGTCCTTGTGCACCACCAAGTGGTTGGTGGATCATAACTTCACTGTTTGGAAGTGCGAAGCGTTTTCCTTTTTCACCAGCTGCAAGTAGGAATGCACCCATAGATGCTGCCATACCGATACAAATAGTTGATACGTTTGGCTTAATGAACTGCATTGTGTCATAGATGGCCATACCTGCTGTAATAGAACCACCAGGGCTGTTAATGTATAAATGAATATCTTTTTCTGGATCTTGAGATTCCAAGAATAAAAGCTGGGAAACGATTGAGTTTGCTACATTGTCATCAATTGCGCTACCAAGCATAATGATGCGGTCTTTTAATAGTCGAGAGTAAATATCGTAAGCGCGTTCTCCACGATTTGTTTGTTCAATTACTGTAGGAATTAAATTCATCTGTTATTTCCTCCTTTGAAAGCTTTCTTAGTCTTATAATACAATTATGGTCAATAAAGGTCAAACAAAACCACTTTAAATCAAAAAATCAAAAAATATGTAGTTGTAAGATGATTTATTCGCTATGCTTCTTGCAATTCCCTGCTTATGTACCTTTCAACATCATAACCGAATTCCATAAAATTAAACGTAAGAAAAAGTGTAGTAATAATAAAAGAACGCCTGTTTGATAGAGGCGTTCTTTCATGTTTTATTCTTTTAAAAGGTAGGTTACCTTATTTAAAATGTGTTCGATTTGTTTTGCATTTTTACTATACATTTCACTTGCTGATTTTGATTTTGTTTCTAATGAGAACAATTCTAGATCAGCTTGGCATTTTTTTAAAGATGCTAATAATAAAGGTTTATTTTGCGGGGAAGGCATTTGAAGTTTATCATTATAGACATCAATTGTAAGCTGTCCATACGAATCAACTTGACCGAGAAATACATTTTCAATTACGACACCGAGTTTTTCTAGTTCAGCATGTAGCCAAGCTCGATTATGTCCGCTTGCTGACAGAGGCTCATCGAGTACATTACCATCCATAATGACAGTTTGTGGCTCTTTTTCGTTTGGTACTTTTAAGCCGATATCTTTTGCTGTAAGTGGTTGGCGGTCTTTTTTTAATAATACATTTAATTCACCACTTGGCTCCAATACTGCAAATTCGACTTCAGATATACTGAAAGTTCCTTTGTTTCGAAGAAGCTCGAGTAATTCGTCGCTTGTATATTTTTCTTTTTTTAAGTTATCCTCGAGAACTTTACCATCTTTTATAAAAACAGTAGATTTTCCTTCAAAAAAATCTCTGGCTGCTTTGTTCTTTAAAGAAAGAAGACCTGTGAAGAAAGGAACTACCGCAAAAATAAGTATGGCAAAGACACCGTGGGAAAATTTTTGATCTAGCCCTGTTGTGATTTGAGCAGCAATATCACCAATTGTCATTCCCGCTATATATTCAAAAAAGGAAAGTTGAGAAATTTGTCTTTTACCTAACCATTTTGTAATAGCGAATAAAATCATTAATATAAATACAGAGCGGAGAATGACAAGTGTCCATTCGGGTAGATGAGACATAGCAAATTCCTCCAGTCTGCTTAAAACCCTTTATATTGAGGTTCTTCACGTTCTAATACTGAAACTCGATCTTTTAAATCAGCGATAACGCTATCCATCTCTAACATGCATTCATGAAATACGCGCTTTGCTTCTTCATCCGAAGTATTTTGTGAAAGAGTACTTAAGCTTGCTTGAGCACCTTTTAAACTAGCAAGACACGTTTTTACGTTAGCAATAACTGTCATGAAAACACCTCTTATCCTTTTGGTTTAAATAGTAGTGCACCGATAAATCCGAAAATAATTGCTGCTGATATCCCGGCGCTTGTTACTTTAAACATTCCGGTAATTACTCCGACAATACCATGCTTTGCAGCTTCTTCCATTGCACCATGAACGAGAGCGTTGCCAAAGCTCGTAATTGGCACAGTTGCTCCAGCTCCAGCAAAATCAATTAACGGCTCATATAAATTGAACCCATCTAAAATGGCACCAGCAACAACAAGTGTAGCCATCGTATGAGCAGGTGTTAGTTTGACAATATCAAACAGGAGTTGACCGATTACACATACGAGACCGCCAATGACGAAAGCCCAGAAAAAAATCATTGCTTTGCACCTCCAAATTCAATTGATACAGCATGAGCGATACAAGGAATCGTTTCTCCTTGTTGAAAAGTAAGCGGAGAGAGCAAAGCGCCTGTTGCAACGACAAGGATTCGTTTAAACTCTTCTCTTCTCATTCTGTTTAATAAATGTCCGTATACAACGGTTGCAGAACAACCAGGGCCACTTGCACCAGCTAGTACAGGTTGACCTTCTCGGTAAATAATGATTCCGCAATCTTGAAATTGTTCGCTCGTTATGTTTAGTCCGTGTTTATGGAGTAAATCGTAAGCAATTTCACGTCCAACATGTCCCAGGTCGCCTGTTACGATTAAATCATAGTAAGAGACATCGATTTGTCGATCACGTAAATGTGCTTCAATTGTATCAACAGCGGCGGGAGCCATTGCACCTCCCATATTAAAAGGATCAGTTAGTCCCATATCAACAACACGTCCAATGGTTGCCGATGTTACTTGAGGACCATTTCCTTGATTGCTTAAAAGAGCAGCGCCAGCTCCAGTTACCGTCCATTGAGCAGTCGGGGGCTTTTGTCCTCCATATTCCGTTGGGTAGCGGAACTGTTTTTCCACTGCGGTGTTATGACTTGAGGCACCGGTTAATAAATATTTTGCTCCTTTGGCATTTATAATGCTTGCTCCAAGTGCCAATCCTTCCATAGAGGTCGAACAAGCTCCGAACAATCCGAGATAAGGAGTGCCAAGTGTACGACATGCAAAGCTCGTTGGCGTAATTTGGTTAATTAAATCGCCTGCGAGTACAAACTGAATATCATCTTTACGGAGTTTTGCTTTTTCAATCGCACGGCTACAAGCTTCCTCAAACAAAATTGTATGTGCTTTTTCATAAGAATCTTGGCCGAGCCATAAGTCTCCATGAAGAGTGTCGAAGTCTTCAGGAATTTTGCCATTTGCTTCAAATGGGCCACCGACGACTCCCGTTGAGATAATAACTGGTTTATTTTCAAATACCCATGTTCGGTGTCCTTGTAGCATTTACAGCCCTCCCCATTGAACAAGAATGGTTTTAATTAAAGCGATAACAAAAGCGGAGAATACACCAAATAAAATAACGGATCCAGCTAACTTAAACATGTTACCGCCGACGCCGAGAACAAATCCTTCTGTTCGATGCTCAATACAAGCGGCAATAACAGAGTTACCAAATCCAGTAACAGGTACTGCTGTCCCAGCTCCCGCGAACTGTCCAAGGCGGTCGTATACTCCAAAGCCAGTAAGTAGCATGGAAATAAAAATAAGAGTCGCAACTGTCGGGTTTCCAGCGGAACGCTCAGTAAAATCAAAAAAATAAATGTAAAAAGTTGAAATCAGTTGGCCGATCAAACAAATGAATCCCCCAACAAAAAAAGCTTTTATGCAATTTTTCAAAACAGGACGTTTGGGCTCCCGTTGTTGTTCGAATTTTTTATATTCTTGTTGTACAGGTGTTAAATTTTTATCTTTACTGGACATTTAAATCCTTCCTTTTCCTTTAGAACACGTGTCATTACGTATTAGATTCCATTTCTGTTTGAATGAGTTTTAATTGTTTTTTAATTTTATCTTTGTTTACTCGTTTCTTCTGAATTTTATTTTCCAGCTCATCTAATAGCATAAAGATTTTTCGATCGGTACTGACGCGAACGTTAAATGTTGGATATTCATCGCTCAGTCGTTTTTTTAGTTTACTTCGTAAAGGCTTTAGTATAAATCTTTCATGATGTTCTGGTTTGATGGCTATGTAAAGATCTAAATTGGAGTTAACGGCTGTAGCTTGTTCAATCTCTTCCATAGAAAGTGCCATTTTCTTTGCTCCTTGTGAAATAGATTGATTAAAGGATTCCGTGCTCATTTTTGTTAACTCAGGTCCTTCTTTTTGCTCTTGTCTTTTTGTTTCTTCTTTTTTTACTTTTTTATCTAAAGGGCTATTGTCACAGCCGGTAAATACACTAAATAGGAGTACGAGTAGTGCGGTGATCACTCCGAGTTTTCTCATAATCATCCTTCCATTTCTATTGCTTTATGTAATTTGTTGAAAAAGGATGATATAGAATCATCCTTTTTCTAGATAAGTTGGTACTTTCATTTATTGTTGTGCATATTGAGGCTCTTCTTGTTGAACTTCTTCTACACGTGGGTTTAAAGAATCGATAATAGATTGCGTTTGTTGTGCAGCTGTTTGGAAAAGCTGTTTTGCCTGCTGATTATCTGTATCAAGAGCGAATCCTTCTAAACTCGCTTGTGCACTTTTTAAACCTGCTACTGTTTGTTTTAGCTTTGTAATAACAGTCATTGAATAAAGCCTCCTTTTGAATATCAATTCACAAGTTATATTTTGTAAGTAGGAGAAAAAATATGTTTTCCAAATTTAGGTCTATTAAGAGAGGGAATGGAAAATTAACCAAAGTTTACGAATAGGGCAGGGGATATTGGTGATTTGACAATGTAAGAAAGATTAAGCAAATATGAAAGGGAATGATCAGTAGTCTGCTCTTTTTTTATTGAAATGGAGGAATGCTTCTTGTATAATTAGAGGTGCGATTTTACACCTTGGACTAAAACTTTCATGAGAAATTGTTTAGTCTACAAGTAAAGAACAAAAGAGTTTCAATCTTTGATGTTTCAAAGTTTTATCATGCGCCCATAGCTCAGCTGGATAGAGCGGTGGTTTCCGGTACCACGTCTGCCGGGGGTTCGAATCCCTCTGGGCGCGTCAAAAAGTCCTAACTTACAATTGTGAGTTAGGACTTTTTTTATGCCAAATATTTTTGAGAATATGGGATGCATGAATATACGGAGAGAATACTTTTTTAAAATCCTCTTGTTATATCTGATAATAAGATTTACTATTAGTAGGTGGTTATAAAATGGTTTCTTTCAATAATATTCATTTTTCAGTTGTAAGAGATAAGTTTCATTAATACATATAAATTAATAATATTTTGGAATGGGTGTCTGCGTTAGGATTCTCCTTTTACCAAACTTATTGTACAATAGAAACAAGGGGGAGATCAGTTTGAAGGCAAGTCTTTTACAAGAACAAAGCTTACGTTTGGCAATGACACAAGAGTTGAGGCAAGCGATTACAATGCTCCAGTACAATGTACAAGAATTGTCGGAGTTTTTGTATGAGCAATCGCTAGAGAATCCCCTTATTGAGTTAGGGTGTTTTGAGAGGGAAAGAAAAAAGAGCTCTAGCAAAAGTAAAAGTACGAGCAAGCAAGTTGATAATCAAATGGAGATCTATAGTGTGGATTCTAAAACGATTCAGCAACATTTATTAAATCAAATACAGTATTATAAAATAGATGAAGAGCATCGGAAGACAGCTTCTTTTATCATTATGAACCTAGATGAAAATGGGTATCTAGAAGAAACGAATGAAGAATTAGCTGAACTACTTACCGTGCCCATCGATGTCGTTGAACGTTCTGTAGAGATTGTCCAATCACTAGAGCCAGCAGGGGTAGGAGCGCGGAATATTCAAGAGTGTCTAGTGATCCAATTGAAGCGTTTACAAAAGGGAAGTGTACTTGCAGAGAGGATTGTAAGTGAATATTTTTCTTATTTTGTGAGGAAAGATTGGCGAAAACTAATCCAATTGCTGAAATGTAATAATGAAGAATTACAAGAGGCGGTTGATTGTATTACATCATTACAACCAAAGCCCGGACTTGCATTTTCATCTGAAAAGCCACTATATATCGTTCCTGACATGGCAGTGAAAAAAGAGGGAGAACGGCTTATTTTACAAATGAATGAAGGAAATATGCCGAGAATTGAAATTCATTCAGAATATAGTGCACTTCTGAATAATAGTGAGAGTGAAGTTGCTTCTTATGTTTCTGAGAAGTATCAGCATGTGCAATGGATTATGCGCAGTTTGAAACAGCGGAAACAAACGCTTTTACAAGTGATGGAAATGATCATGAAGAAGCAACATGATTTCTTTTGGAGAGGACCGGAACATTTAAAGCCGCTTTCTTTGAAAGAAGTAGCGGAAGAGTTAGGTGTACATGAATCTACAATTAGTCGTGCTACACGTAACAAATATGTACAAACGCCATATGGGTTGTTTGAGATGAAATCATTCTTTAGTAATGCAGTCATTACAACAGAAGATGAAGCAATCTCAACAAAACGTGTAAAACAATTGATTCAGACGCTGATAGAAAAAGAAAATAAGAAAAAGCCACTTTCAGATCAAAAAATTTCGAAATTGTTAGAAGAAGAGCATGAGGTTGTAATTTCAAGAAGAACGGTCGCGAAATATCGGGAACAAATGCACATTCCTGCATCTTCTTTGAGAAAAACAATTGGATAGGTGAAGAAGATGAAGATTATTTTATATACGAAAACAGACTGTGGTCTTTGTGTAAAGGCAAAACAAGTTTTGAATGAAGTGCAAAAGGTGTATTCTTTTCATCTTGAGGAAATAGATATATATGACAACGAGGAGCTTTTAGAGAAGTATCAAATGATGATTCCAGTTATAGAAATTGATGGAGAACAGGTAGGATATGGTATTATTCACAGAGATGTCATAATAAACTATATAAACAAGTCAGTTAAGAGTTGAATAAGTTTCTATCTCCTGTTACAATAATACATGTAGCAGGGATTATTTTTTTAACTCATGTGGGACACAAAATGTCACTGCGGGACATAAAGCGACCACGTGGTAAGTGAACCAATGTAGTGAGGAGAAATGATATGCGCTCATGGATTCAGAACATGAAAAAATTATTACCCGATTTGCTACCAGTTATGCAAACAAGAATGCAAATTCTTCAGCACATTCGTCTCATGCAGCCGATTGGAAGAAGAAATTTATCTGCAAGTCTTAGCATGACAGAACGAGTATTGCGAAGTGAAGTACAAGTTTTGAAAGAAAAAAACTTAGTTCACGTCGCTTCTTCTGGGATGACTTTAACAGAAGAAGGAGCAGCTGTGGTTCTTGCTTTGGAAGACTTTATGAAAGAAATTTCCGGGTTAAAGGTTTTAGAAAAACAACTTAAGGAAACATTAGACTTGGATGAAGTTTTCGTTGTCCCTGGTGATAGTGATGAATCACCTTGGGTCAAACTGGAGATGGGCCGTGCTTGTGTAACTTGTATAAAAGACCGTCTGGAGGCAAATAATATCGTTGCTGTAGCTGGAGGAACAACGCTAGCTGCCGTTGCGGACATGATGCAACTAGACTGCAAAGATTTACATATGCTGTTTGTCCCAGCGCGTGGCGGAATTGGAGAAGGGGTCGAGTTAGAGGCCAATACCATTTGTGCGAAGATGGCACAAAATACGATGAGCAATTATCGCTTATTGTATGTTCCGGATCAAGTGAGTAGCGAAGCGTATGCATCTATTGTAACGGAACCTTCCGTGAAAGAAGTTCTTGAGTTGATTCGCTCTTCCAATATCGTCATTCATGGAATAGGTGATGCGTTAACAATGGCACGTCGCAGAAGTACTTCAGAAGCAGATTGGTTAAAAATTAAAGACAATGAAGCAGTTGGCGAAGCTTTCGGTTATTACTTCAATGAACAAGGTAATGTCGTTCATAAGGTACAAACAGTCGGCATGCAATTAAAAGATTTACAACATGTATCCCATGTTGTCGCCGTCGCTGGAGGTTCTTCAAAAGCAAAAGCGATACAGGCTGTAATTAAACAAGGGCACACTTCAATTTTGATTACAGATGAAGGTGCAGCAAAACAGTTAACAAAGGGTACCCCCCTTTAATATAATCCCCCAAGGAGGAAATTCAAATGACAGTTAAAATTGGTATTAATGGATTTGGACGTATCGGACGTAACGTATTCCGTGCAGCTCTTAACAACCCTGAGGTAGAAGTAGTTGCAATTAACGACTTAACAGATGCTAAAACATTAGCTCACCTTTTAAAATATGACTCAGTTCACGGTTCTTTAAATGCAGAAGTATCTGTAAACGGCGACAGCATCGTTGTTAACGGTAAAGAAATTAAAGTTATCGCTGAACGTGACCCAGCTCAATTACCATGGAGCGACTACGGAGTAGAAATCGTAGTAGAATCTACTGGACGTTTCACTAAAAAAGCAGACGCTGAAAAACACTTAGGTGGATCAGTTAAAAAAGTTATCATCTCTGCTCCAGCTTCTGATGAAGACATCACAATCGTTATGGGTGTTAACCACGAAGCATACGATGCAGCTAACCACAACGTAGTATCAAACGCTTCTTGTACTACAAACTGCTTAGCTCCATTCGCGAAAGTTCTTAACGAAAAATTCGGTATCAAACGCGGTATGATGACAACAGTTCATGCTTACACTAACGACCAACAAATCTTAGACTTACCACACAAAGATTTACGTCGTGCACGTGCAGCAGCAATGAGCATGATCCCAACTACAACTGGTGCAGCTAAAGCGGTAGCATTAGTATTACCAGAACTTAAAGGTAAATTAAACGGCGGCGCAGTACGTGTTCCAACTTCAAACGTTTCTCTTGTTGACTTAGTTGTTGAACTTGAAAAAGAAGTAACAGTTGAAGAAGTAAACGCAGCATTCAAAGCAGCTTCTGAAGGTGAACTTCAAGGCGTTCTAGGTTACAGCGAAGAGCCATTAGTATCTATCGACTATAACGGATGCACAAACTCTTCTACAATTGATGCATTATCTACAATGACTATGGAAGGTAACATGGTTAAAGTACTTTCTTGGTACGATAACGAAACTGGTTACTCTAACCGCGTTGTAGACCTAGCTGCTTACATGGCTAAAAAAGGTCTTTAATCCTTAAGTTTATAAGTTATCAATGACAAAACGAGGGAGAGGGTTTGTTCCCTCTCTCTTCTTTCGTTTTATAAGCAAATGTGATAAGCTTTTGAATGGGTTTTGTCAATCCTAACTAGTCGGAGGGAAATCCAATGAACAAAAAATCAATTCGTGACGTAGATTTAAAGGGTAAACGTGTATTTTGCCGCGTTGATTTCAACGTACCTATGAAAGATGGCAAAATTACAGACGAGACTCGTATTCGTGCAGCTCTTCCTACTATTCAATATTTAGTAGAACAAGGTGCGAAGGTTATTTTAGCAAGCCACTTAGGCCGTCCAAAAGGTCAAGTAGTAGAAGAAATGCGTTTAACTCCAGTAGCAGTTCGTTTAGGTGAACTTCTTGGTAAAGACGTGAAAAAAGCGGACGAAGCATTCGGACCAGCTGTACAAGAAATGGTTGCAGCAATGAACGAAGGCGACATTTTAGTTCTTGAAAACGTTCGTTTCTATGCGGGCGAAGAAAAGAACGATGCAGAACTTGCGAAAGAATTTGCAGCTCTTGCTGATATCTTCGTAAACGATGCATTCGGTGCAGCTCACCGCGCTCATGCTTCTACAGCAGGGATTGCAGATTACCTACCAGCAGTAGCAGGTTTCTTAATGGAAAAAGAATTAGAAGTACTTGGAAAAGCACTTTCTAATCCAGATCGTCCATTTACAGCAATCATCGGTGGTGCGAAAGTAAAAGATAAAATCGGTGTAATTCGTCATCTATTAGATAAAGTAGATAACTTAATCATCGGTGGAGGTCTTGCTTACACATTCGTAAAAGCATTAGGTCATGAAATTGGTCTATCTCTATGTGAAGATGACAAGATTGAACTAGCAAAAGAGTTTATGGCACTTGCAAAAGAAAAAGGTGTAAACTTCTACATGCCAGTTGATGTTGTAATCACTGAGGAATTCTCTGAAACTGCAACAACTAAAATTGTAGATATCGACTCTATCCCATCAAACTGGGAAGGTGTGGACATCGGACCAAAAACACGTGAAATTTATGCAGATGTAATTAAAAACTCTAAGCTTGTTGTATGGAATGGACCAATGGGTGTATTCGAAATGACTCCATTCTCTAACGGTACAAGAGCAGTAGGACAAGCATTAGCAGATGCAGAAGGTACATACTCTGTTATCGGCGGTGGTGACTCTGCAGCAGCTGTTGAAAAATTCGGCATGGCTGATAAAATGAGCCACATTTCTACTGGCGGCGGTGCGTCATTAGAATTTATGGAAGGTAAAGAACTTCCAGGTGTAGTTTGTCTGAATGACAAATAATTAGCAGCCAAAGAAAAAAGGACGGTGCAAAGCATGCGTAAACCAATTATCGCAGGTAACTGGAAAATGAATAAAACTCTATCTGAAGCAGTTAGCTTCGTAGAAGAAGTAAAAGGTCAAATTCCAGCAGCTTCAGCTGTTGATGCAGTTGTTTGCTCTCCAGCTCTATTCTTAGAGCGTTTAGTAGCAGCGACGCAAGGAACTGACTTAAAAGTAGGTGCACAAAACATGCACTTCGAAAAAAATGGTGCATTCACTGGTGAGATTAGCCCAGTAGCACTTAGCGACTTAAAAGTGAGCTACGTAGTACTTGGTCACTCTGAACGTCGTGAAATGTTTGCTGAAACAGATGAAACAGTAAATAAAAAAACACTTGCAGCATTTGAACATGGTTTAACACCAATCGTTTGCTGTGGTGAAACTTTAGAAGAACGTGAAAGCGGAAAAACATTTGATCTAGTAGCAGGCCAAGTGACAAAAGCACTTGCAGGCTTAACAGAAGAACAAGTGAAAGCTACTGTTATCGCATATGAGCCAATTTGGGCAATCGGTACAGGAAAATCTTCTTCTGCAGAAGATGCAAACGAAGTATGTGCACACATCCGTAAAGTTGTTGCAGAAGCTGTTTCTCCAGCAGCTGCAGAAGCTGTTCGTATTCAATACGGCGGTAGCGTAAAACCAGGAAACATTAAAGAATACATGGCACAACCTGACATCGACGGCGCTTTAGTTGGCGGTGCAAGTTTAGAGCCAGCTTCCTTCTTAGGTCTTTTGGAGGCGGTAAAATGAGAAAGCCAACAGCTTTAATCATTCTTGACGGTTTCGGACTGCGTGAAGAAACTTACGGGAATGCTGTAGCACAAGCTAAGAAACCTAATTTTGATAGATACTGGAACAAGTTTCCTCACACAACGCTTACAGCTTGTGGTGAAGCGGTAGGTCTTCCAGAAGGTCAAATGGGTAACTCAGAGGTTGGGCACTTAAATATCGGTGCTGGCCGCATTGTATATCAGAGCTTAACTCGTGTGAACGTTGCGATTCGTGAAGGAGAATTCGATAAGAATGAAACATTCCAAAACGCAATTAAACATGTGAAAGAGAAAGGTACAGCCCTTCATTTATTCGGCTTACTTTCTGATGGTGGGGTGCACAGTCACATTGACCATATGTTTGCTCTTCTTCGCTTAGCAGCAAAAGAAGGCGTGGAAAAAGTATATATTCATGCATTCTTAGATGGTCGCGATGTTGGACCACAAACCGCAAAAGGCTATATCGATGCAACAAATGCAGTAATAAAAGAAACAGGAGTAGGACAATTCGCGACAATTGCTGGTCGTTATTACTCCATGGACCGTGACAAACGTTGGGATCGCGTTGAAAAATGTTACCGTGCTATGGTGTATGGCGAAGGTCCTACTTACAAAAATGCATATGAGTGCGTAGAGGATTCTTATGCAAATGGTATTTATGATGAGTTCGTATTGCCGTCTGTAATTGTGAACGAAGATGAAACGCCAGTTGCAACAATCAATGATGATGATGCAGTCATCTTCTATAATTTCCGTCCAGACCGCGCAATTCAAATTGCACGTGTATTTACAAACGAAGACTTCCGTGAGTTCGATCGTGGTGAAAAAGTACCTCACATTCCAGAATTCGTTTGTATGACACACTTTAGTGAAACTGTAAATGGTTATGTGGCATTCAAACCAGTAAACCTTGATAACACATTAGGTGAAGTTGTGTCGCAAGCGGGATTAAAGCAACTTCGCATCGCGGAAACTGAAAAGTATCCACACGTTACATTCTTCTTTAGCGGTGGTCGTGAGGCTGAATTCCCAGGGGAAGAGCGTATTTTAATTAACTCACCGAAGGTTGCAACATATGATTTGAAACCTGAAATGAGCATTTACGAAGTAACCGACGCTTTAGTAAATGAAATCGAAAATGATAAACATGATGTAATTATTCTTAACTTTGCAAACTGTGATATGGTGGGCCATTCTGGGATGATGGAACCAACAATTAAAGCAGTAGAAGCAACTGACGAATGTTTAGGAAAAGTTGTAGAAGCAATTCTTGCAAAAGATGGTGTAGCAATTATTACAGCTGACCATGGTAATGCAGATGAAGAGTTAACTCCAGATGGAGCTCCAATGACAGCTCATACAACGAACCCGGTTCCTTTCATCGTTACAAAGAAAGATGTAGAATTACGCGAAGGTGGCATTTTAGGAGATATCGCTCCAACAATGCTAACACTTCTAGGTGTTGAACAACCTAAAGAAATGACAGGTAAAACAATTATTAAATAATTTATGTAATTTAAAGGAGAGAAAATAGTATGTCAACAATCATTGATGTTTATGCTCGCGAAGTCCTTGATTCTCGTGGTAACCCAACTGTAGAAGTAGAAGTTTACACAGAAGGCGGCGCATTCGGACGCGCATTAGTACCAAGTGGTGCATCTACTGGTGAATATGAAGCAGTAGAATTACGTGATGGTGACAAATCTCGTTACCTAGGTAAAGGTGTGCTTAACGCAGTTAAAAACGTTAACGAAATTATCGCTCCAGAAATTGTTGGTTTCGATGTAACTGACCAAGCTGGTATCGACCGTGCTATGATCGAATTAGATGGCACTCCAAACAAAGGTAAATTAGGTGCAAACGCGATCCTTGGTGTTTCTATGGCAGTAGCTCACGCAGCAGCTGATTTCGTAGGTCTTCCATTATATCGTTACCTTGGTGGATTCAATGCAAAACAATTACCAACTCCAATGATGAACATCATCAACGGT
Organism: Bacillus cytotoxicus NVH 391-98; assembly: GCF_000017425.1. Classification (GTDB taxonomy): domain Bacteria; phylum Bacillota; class Bacilli; order Bacillales; family Bacillaceae_G; genus Bacillus_A; species Bacillus_A cytotoxicus. The sequence goes on along the minus strand of NC_009674.1, from coordinate 3,738,070 downwards.
GGTTCTCACGCTGATAACAACGTGGACTTCCAAGAATTCATGATTCTACCAGTTGGTGCTCCAACATTCAAAGAATCAATCCGTATGGGTGCTGAAGTATTCCATGCATTAAAAGCTGTATTACATGACAAAGGTCTTAACACTGCAGTAGGTGACGAAGGTGGATTCGCTCCAAACCTTGGTTCTAACCGCGAAGCATTAGAAGTAATTATCGAAGCAATCGAAAAAGCGGGTTACAAAGCTGGTGAGGACGTATTCTTAGGAATGGACGTTGCTTCTTCTGAGTTCTACAACAAAGAAACTGGTAAATATGATCTTTCTGGTGAAGGTCGCAGCATGACTTCTGCAGAAATGGTTGATTTCTACGAAGAACTTTGCAAAGACTTCCCAATCATCTCTATCGAAGATGGTTTAGACGAAAACGACTGGGATGGTCACAAATTATTAACTGAGCGTCTTGGCAAAAAAGTTCAATTAGTAGGTGACGACTTATTCGTAACAAATACGAAGAAACTTGCTGAAGGTATCGAAAAAGGTATCTCTAACTCAATCTTAATTAAAGTGAACCAAATCGGTACTTTAACTGAAACTTTCGAAGCAATCGAAATGGCTAAACGTGCTGGTTACACAGCAGTTGTATCTCACCGTTCTGGTGAAACTGAAGATGCTACAATCGCTGACATCGCAGTTGCAACAAACGCTGGTCAAATCAAAACTGGTTCTATGAGCCGTACTGACCGTATTGCTAAGTACAACCAATTATTACGCATCGAAGACGAACTAGGCGAAATCGCTGTTTACGATGGTTTAAAATCTTTCTACAACCTTAAAAAATAATGGTAGAAAGTAAGAGCAGACCGTGAGAAATCACGGTCTGTTTTTTTATGTAAATGAAATGTGAGATAATGTTTTATCGCAATAGCGAATGCTAAAATTCAGAAAATAAAAATAGTTATCTTTAGGTCAATGTTTTTGACGTAAATTTGAATCGAAAATCCAGTCATATCAAGGATGTAAGCGTATAACAAATGTGTTTTTCCTTGTCAAGTCGATAAATTGCAGGTTTTTACAATTTATACTATGATAAGGTTAGAAAAGGAAAGATCGTATAGACATGAGGGATGATGAACATGAAGTTTACAAAAGTTATTGTTCAAATCGTAGCTCTGTATGTGTTTTACATGTTAGGAACATGGATACAAGAAATATTGGAAATTCCAATACCAGGAAGTTTGATTGGGATGTTTTTATTGCTTATTTTACTTGGCTTGAAAGTTCTTCCTGTGAAATGGTTTGATTTAGGAGCCGAAACACTCGTTGCCATTATGCCGTTTTTATTAATTCCACCAACGATTGGTTTAATGAATTACGGTGCTTTTTTTATGAGCAAAGGAATTTCTCTTTTCATTACAGTTGTAGCGAGCACATTTTTAATTATTATTGTCGCAGGACATACAGGACAATATCTTGCGACTAGAAAGGAAAAAGAGACAAGATGAGTAGTATATTAATCGGGATTGGTTGGGTTCTTCTGACAGTGTTCATATATCAATTATCTAAAATGATTTATAAGATATTGCCAACGCCGTTTACGATTCCAATGATTATCGCAACAGTACTCATGATTATTTTATTAATGATGTTGGATGTACCGTATCAACAATACATGCAAAGTGGCGGGGGCTGGATTTCTAAATTACTTGGACCAGGTGTTGTAGCATTTGCAATTCCGCTCTATAAACAGCGCCATGTACTTCGAAAATATGTTGTGCCGATTGCTGGTGGTGTTATTGTGGGAACAACGGTTGCGATTGCAAGTGACTTTATTATTGCGTCGCTGATGGGAACAGATAAAAGTTTAATTTTATCTTCTTTACCAAAATCAGTAACAATGCCAGTTGCTATGAGCGTATCAGAACAAGTTGGTGGTGTGCCATCATTAACAGCAGCGTTCGTTGTTGTTGCTGGAATCAGTGGGACGATTACAGGGCCTTTTTTATTGAAATGGAGCCGTGTGACAAATTCGGTTGGTAAAGGAATTGGATTTGGCTGTGCTTCACATATTATGGGCGTTATGAGAGCGATGAAAAATAATGAGAGTGAAGGTGTTATTGGATCGGTAACAATGACATTAACGGCTATTTTAACGTGCTTACTGGGACCTTTATTTGCAATGATGCTTGTATAATATAGAAAAGCGAGAGCAAGCGAACGGCTCTCGCTTTTCTGTACAATTTATGCTACAGTTAAACTAACTGAATCTTGTAGGAGGTACGCTAAGATGCATACGTTTTTATCAGTTTTACTAATTATTGTATCGATTTTAATGATTGTGATGGTACTTATGCAATCTAGTAATAGTTCAGGCCTTTCAGGTGCAATTTCAGGCGGTGCGGAACAGTTATTCGGCAAGCAAAAGGCACGCGGAATAGAAGCGGTATTAAGCCGTATTACAGTTGTTTTAGCTGTATTATTCTTCGGATTAACAATTGGTGTTACGTACTTTAACTTATAAGAAAAAAGAAGAAGCATTAGCAATGTTGTGCTAGTGGTTCTTCTTTTTTTGTGCTTAATAATGTAAACAAAGTTTCAAATTAGATTATGGAAATAGAACTATGGTAAACTAAGGACAGAAACAATACGACTAGACTACAGAAGAGAAAGAGGAGAAGAAGATGATGAAATTAGCATCTCCGAAACCATTTACATTTGAAGGTGGAGACCGCGCTGTTTTATTATTGCACGGTTTCACGGGAAACTCAGCTGATGTACGTATGTTAGGGCGTTTCTTAGAGAAAAAAGGATACACTTGCCACGCCCCTATTTATAAAGGCCATGGTGTGCCACCAGAACAGCTTGTACATACAGGTCCTGAAGACTGGTGGAAAGATGTAATGAACGCGTATCAGCATTTAAAAGATCAAGGCTATGAGAAGATTGCTGCTGTTGGATTGTCACTTGGTGGTGTATTCTCATTAAAGCTTGCTTATACAGTTCCTATTTTAGGTGTAGTACCAATGTGTGCGCCAATGTATATTAAGAGTGAAGAAACAATGTACCAAGGTATATTGGCATATGCGCGTGAATATAAAAAACGTGAACAGAAGTCGCCAGAGCAAATTGAACAAGAGATGTTCGAATTTAAAAAGACACCAATGAATACATTAAAGGCATTACAAGATTTAATTCGTGACGTACGCAATAATGTAGATATGATTTATGCACCAACATTTGTTGTACAAGCGCGCCATGATGAAATGATTAATACTGACAGCGCAAACATTATTTATAACGGTGTAGAATCTACATTAAAAGAGATCAAATGGTATGAAGACTCTACTCACGTCATTACGCTGGATAAACAACGTGATGAGCTACATGAAGACGTATATAACTTCTTGGAGCAACTAGATTGGTAAGATCTAGTTGCCTCTTTTTTTCATGGGGGCTGTAAGGTAGAAGGAATCGCAAGATAAAGGATGAAAAATGAATGTTTGTAGAAGTTTCACTTTATATATCCCACATCTTTCGGATACACTAGACAATATGAGGGTTTAAAGGAGGTATTTGTGCTTGGAAGATATCATTCAAGAACATATTGATAAGTTGTTATTATTTATGAAAGAAGAAGCGTATAAACCGCTAACGATACAAGAATTAGAGGCTGCCTTTGGAATTGAAGATTCCGCAGGATTTAAAGATTTTGTAAAAGCGCTTGTTATGATGGAAGAAACGGGACTTGTTGTGCGTACGCGCAGTAATCGCTACGGTCTTCCAGAAAAAATGAATTTAGTGCGCGGGAAATTAATTGGACATGCACGTGGCTTTGCATTCGTTGTTCCAGAAGAGAAGAAAACGGGAGACGATGATCTTTTCATTCCGCCGACAGAATTAAACGGTGCACTTCATGGAGACACAGTATTAGCACGAATTAGCTCACAATCTAGCGGGTCACGTCAAGAAGGTACGATTATTCGTATTGTGGAGCGCGGAACGAAAGAATTAGTTGGTACATATACAGAATCAAAAAATTTCGGGTTTGTTATTCCAGACAATAAAAGATGGACAAGCGATATTTTTATCCCGAAAAGCGCCTCTATGGGTGCTGTTGAAGGTCATAAAGTAGTTGTGAAAATTACTAGCTATCCGCAAAATCGTTTAAGTGCAGAGGGCGAAGTCATTCAAATTTTAGGACATAAAAATGATCCAGGAGTAGATATTTTATCGGTTATTCATAAACATCATTTGCCTTTAGCGTTTCCAGAAGAAGTAATGGAGCACGCGAACAGTGTACCAGAAACAATTTCAGAAGAAGATTTAAAGGATCGCCGTGATTTGCGTGACCAAATGATTGTGACAATCGATGGTGCAGATGCGAAAGATTTAGATGATGCAGTTACAGTCACGAAGCTTGAGAACGGTAATTATAAGCTAGGTGTTCATATTGCAGATGTGAGTCACTATGTTCATGAAGGCTCTCCAATTGATGTAGAAGCAGCAGAGAGGGCGACAAGTGTCTATCTTGTAGATCGTGTAATTCCAATGATTCCGCATCGTTTATCAAATGGAATTTGCTCATTAAATCCAAAAGTAGATCGTTTAACATTATCTTGTGAAATGGAAATTAACCATTTAGGCGATGTTGTAAAACATGAAATTTTCCAAAGTGTAATCAAGACGACAGAACGCATGACATATGCTGATGTAAGAAGCATTTTGGAAGATGAAGATGAAGAATTAATGGAACGTTATAAGCCACTTGTTCCAATGTTTAAAGAGATGGCAGAATTAGCGCAAATTTTACGTGAAAAACGTATGAGACGCGGCGCTATTGACTTTGATTTCAAAGAAGCGAAAGTATTAGTTGATGAAGAAGGAAAGCCGACAGATGTTGTGCTGCGCGATCGCTCAATATCTGAAAAGCTCATTGAAGAATTTATGCTTGTTGCAAACGAAACAGTGGCAGAGCATTTTCACTGGATGAATGTACCGTTTATGTACCGTATTCATGAAGAGCCGAAAGAAGATAAATTAGAACGTTTCTTCGAGTTCGTTACAAACTTCGGATACGCGGTAAAAGGACGTGCCAATGAGGTGCATCCTCGTGCTTTACAGCAAATTCTGGAAATGGTGCAAGGTCAGCCAGAAGAACCAGTTATTTCAACAGTTATGCTTCGCTCGATGAAGCAAGCTCGTTATGATGCTGAAAGCTTAGGACATTTCGGTCTATCAACAGAATTCTATACACATTTCACCTCGCCAATTCGTCGTTATCCAGATACGATTGTTCACAGGCTGATTCGTGAATATATCATTAATGGCAATATAGACAATGAAACACAAGCAAAGTGGCATGAGAAGTTACCAGATATCGCAGAGCATTCGTCCAATATGGAACGCCGCGCTGTTGAAGCGGAACGCGAAACAGATGAACTGAAAAAGGCAGAGTATATGCTTGATAAGATTGGTGAAGAGTATGATGGTATGATTAGCTCTGTAACGAACTTTGGTTTATTTGTAGAGCTTCCAAACACAATTGAAGGTCTCGTTCATGTTAGTTATTTAACAGATGATTACTACCGTTATGATGAACAGCACTTTGCGATGATTGGTGAGCGCACAGGTAACGTCTTCCGCATCGGTGATGAAATTACAATTCGCGTGATTAATGTCAATAAAGATGAGCGCGCAATTGATTTTGAAATCGTCGGTATGAAAGGCACGCCAAGACGTAAACTCAAAGACCGTCCAATTGTCATTGAACAACCAAAAGGTGGCAGAAAGAAACGTAGTGGCCGTGGTAGTGACGAGCGCGGAAAAGATCGCAAACATGAGCGCGGCAGCCGCGGAAAAGGCAGAGCGGATCACTCTGGAAAAAAAGGTGGCAAAAAGAAAAAGCCATTCTTTGAGAACGTTCCAGGATTCAAGAAGAAAAAGAAAAAGCGTAAGTAAGGGATGGCTTCGCTTTTAATAAAGCGGAGCCATTTTTATTTTTTTTATAATCTAGCTCCAGTGGCTTTGCTTCTTCTCACATTCCGAGCGAGCCACTTCCACTTTTTCATGACTTTTGTTAAAATGGTACAGATAGAGGAGGGACGTAAAATGCCAAAAGGTAGCGGTAAAGTTATTGCACAAAATAAAAAAGCATTTCATGATTATTTCATCGACGAAACATACGAAGCGGGGCTTGTCCTTCAAGGAACGGAAATTAAGGCCATTCGTGCTGGACGCGTTAACTTAAAAGATGCTTTTGCTCGCGTACATAATGGTGAAGTTTGGGTACATAATATGCACATTAGTCCATATGAACAAGGGAATCGCTTCAATCATGATCCGCTTCGCACAAGAAAATTACTTCTTCACAAGAAAGAAATTCAGAAACTAGTTGGCTATACAAAAGAGACAGGTTATACACTTGTTCCGCTAAAAATTTACTTAAAAAATGGATTTGCAAAAATGGCACTTGGCTTAGCTCGCGGTAAGAAACAATATGATAAGCGTCATGACTTAAAAGAAAAAGAAGCAAAACGTGAAATTGCACGTGCTTTCCGTGATCGTCAAAAGATGTAATACAGAAATTTACATTTGTAAAATGTCGAACGTATGATATAATAATTCATGTAAGGCCAGTGAACATTGAAAAACAGCTCATTTGTAGCTATCACGCATATACTTCGTATGCTCCATTTCTTATATGGGGACGTTACGGATTCGACAGGGGTAGTTTGAGCTTAAGTTGCGAGTCGAGGGGATCGGCCTCGTTAAAACGTCAAAGCCTATAACTGGCAAACAACAAAACAACTTCGCTTTAGCTGCTTAATACAGCTTAGCGGTTCCTCCCTCCATCGTCCATGTGGTAGGGTAAGGGACTCACTCTAAGTGGACTACGCCGGAGCTCACCGTCTGAGGGCAAAGGAAGAGAACAATCAGACTAGCGACTTGGAAGCCTGTCGATAGGCCGAAAAGTTTGCGAAATGCTAATATATCGACTATGCTCGTAGAAGCTTAAGTGCCAATACTTTTGGACGTGGGTTCGACTCCCACCGTCTCCACCAATACATATTTGGTGGTTTTTTTATTTTATGTGATTTGAACCATAACTTTGCCATTTTGGCAAGGTTATGGTTCAAAAGATTGAATACATCTAATTATATAGGATTGGTTATAGGAAGAGCACTACATACCCAACAAGCTAAGAAATTCATTTTTCCCCATGAGTTATGTAAAATGACAATAAAGTTATTTAATTTAAAAGCTCAAACAAGTATAACCCCGTTCTAAATTTAGGACGGGGTTAAAAATATAGTTGTTTAATCTTGATGTAAGATACTTCACTACACTAAAAAATATAACAATAAAGTCGTTTGAAAATTTAGGTTTTATTCAAAAAATGGCACCCGTTTGTTAAACAAGAAAATGTAGTATTCCCTATTAATCGAATGTTGCGATCACTTGATTTAATTTATTTAAGGCTTGTGGTTCAAGTTTTAAAGTAAATGTTGATTGACCAGTACCTCCGTAAATATAATCATAATGGAAAAGTCGTTTGTCTATCACACAAGGTAAATCAAGACCTACCATACGAACACTTCCTACCTGAAAGCCTGTAACTTTTTGAACTTCCTCTGGAGATGCTAATTTCACTTTACTACAACCTAAAATATCAGCTATTTTCTCAAAATTAATTTTACTACGGCTTCCAGATACAATTAGCCCAAAGAAGCCTTTATCGGTTTTTAGTATCATCGTTGGAGCTGTTTGCCCAACTTCAATCCCAAAATACTCTGAGCCATCTTGTCTTGAGTGTATCGGTTTTTCGTGTTGAATTATTGCATATGTATAGTTGCTTTTCTCTAAAATTTCTTGTAATTCCTCCATAAGAAACACCTCCAACATTAATTTTAACATAGAAAATTGCGGGAATATTTAAAAGACGAACTATTAAATTAAATGGCCCAATTATTGAATAGAATAACTCCCATTTTTTAAACAACTTTATTATTTTTTAAAAGACTTTATTGTAAATTAAGCAACTTTTTTGTCACTTGACAAGTTAAAGATCTATAGAAAGATAAATATGAGAACTAAGCTTATTTAGGATAGGAAATTATAATTTCACAGTGTCAATAAGAAAAACTACAGCAATTGCTGTGGTTTTTCTTATCAACAGCGACCAAGAATGTGTTGTAAATGCTCATAGCATTATACATTGGGTTTCAAAAAAGGTGTTAGAATGGTAACTTTTGAATAGATGTTTTACTTTGAGATTTATTATGTAGAACATAAATGAATTAAACAAAAAGCCTAATAATTACTAGGCTTTTCAATTTATAAACTTACCAAACAGTATGAAGAAGCAATAAAAGGGAAACCTAATCAATAATTAATGATGATTTAAGGAGGGACAAAATGGAGCATAAAACAAAGATAACAATTGGAGATTATGTTCAATTTTCATATCGTAAAAATCCTAATTTACAATTAACGGGATATGTAGTGAGTGTTCTACAGAATACAATTGTTGTAGATGATGTTAGGCAAGTAGTAAAACATGGTTGTTATAATAAAGTGATTCATAAGCTAATAAAAAATAATGTTTCATAAAAAGTGCTCCTTGATTTAGCTAGGAGCACTTTTTATGATGAATTACTAATGCTTTTGTTTTGGGACAAGGTTATGTTTTTTTCTTATGGTGTAGCTTTAGAATAAAGTTTGATTAAAAAATATTCTTCAATTCTTATTTAACAGTAAATACAAAAACTCCATTTTCCAACCAACTTCATTTGATGTTGGATTCCCAATACAAGCTTCTGTAATTTCATTCGCAGAAGGTGTATTATTGCGATCATCAATCATTGAATAGAGTAGCTTTGGGAAATAAATAGTAGTAAATCAATCTTTTATTACACTTACCTTTACATTTCTGTTTTTTGTAATGCTCGCTTTAATGCACTGATATATTCTTTCTCAGCTCTTTGGCTAATTTCAGCATTAGGCACTATTAATTCGAATCCGTGGTAGCCGCCAGGATAAACATGGAATTCTGTTGGTACTCCTGCCTGAAGTAGTCTATTCGCGTATTCAATTGTTTCGTCACGGAATGGGTCCAATTCACCAACACATGTATAAGTTGGTGGAAGTCCTGTAAGGTCAGTTGCACGAGCTGGTGCAGCGTATGGGGATACCTCTTCACCGTAAGCTGAGCCTAAATACATTTTCCAGCCAGAAATATTAGCTTCTCTGTTCCATACTTTTGGATCCGTTATCTCAAAAGTAGAAGGTGTAATATTACGATCATCAATCATTGGGCATAGCGGCATTTGGAATATGATTGAAGGTCCCTTCCTATCTCTTGCTAAAAGAGCAAGGGCTGCTGTAAGTCCACCCCCTGCACTCATTCCGGCAATTGCAATTCGAGAAGAATCGATCCCGATATCTTCTGCATTACCAGAAACCCACTGTAAAGCTGCATAGCAGTCTTCAAGTGGTGCAGGGAATGGATTTTCCGGTGCTAATCGATAATCAACTGAAACCACTACACAGTTGGCTTCCAATACAAATTTTTCACAAAGTTTATCATCCATTTCGGGTAATCCCACTGTATATCCACCACCGTGAATCCAGAGAACACCAGGTAAATCTTTTGTACTTTTAGTTGGTTCATAAATACGAACTCTAACTTCTGGTGCTCCTTCAGGGCCAGGTATGAATCGATTGGATACGGTAATTTTATTATTCGACGTTAAATCAGTTGCAGCAAAAGTTTCATTAGCCCACGTTCTATATTGTTGGAAATTTTCTGGACTATTATCTATTGCTGGTAATACAGAAAACATTTCTTTTAATTCTGGATGTACTCTATTTTTCATAAAAGCCTCTCCTTTATTTTGAAAAATTTTATATAGAAAGGAATTCTCTAATTCAGTTATTTTTTTGCCAAACCAGTCTTAACTGCTCGTACATAATCATTCCAAGCGTGAATAGTTATATCAGCATCTGAAGGTAACATTTCAAACCCATGATAAGCTCCAGGGTATAAATGGAATTCAACATCAACACCAGCTTCTGCAAGTTTCGTTACATAGGTTAATGTTTCACTACGGAATGGATCTAATTGACCAACACATGTGTAGGTGCGTGGTAAATTACGATAATCTTCTGCTCGAGCAGCGGCTGCATAAGCAGGAATATGATCCGTTCCATATAATTCTCCTAAATACATTTTCCATCCAGCTTCATTTGTCTTTTGATTCCAAGTAAATCCTTCTTTAATTTCATTCGCAGAAGGCGTATTATTACGATCATCAATCATTGGATAAAGCGGCATTTGGAAACAAATAGAAGGATATTGTCGATCACGAGCTAATAACGTTAATGCTGCTGTTAGTCCGCCACCAGCGCTCGCTCCTGCAACCCCAATTCGATTTGAATCAATGTTTAAAGCCTCTGCGTTATCAGCCATCCATTTTAGTGCTGCATAACAATCTTCAATTGGAGCTGGATAAGGATGTTCAGGAGCTAAACGGTAGTCTACAGAAACGACCATACAGTTGGCCTCTTTTGCAAATCTCACACAAAGGATATCATTCTCATCTGCAGACCCTAAGATATAACCGCCACCATGTATCCATAACAGGGCAGGTAAGGATTGATCATTTGATTTTGGACGATAAATTTTTAATCGCAATGGATTCGCATCAGGCCCCTCAATGATTTCCTCTGTTATCGAAAGTGATTCATCACCAATAATATCTGGTAAGATTAGTGCGGCTTGTTCTCTCATTGCTGGCAAGTTCTCTGGACGTAACTCAAAATCTGGAATCATTTCTAACGCTGGTAATAACTTTGGATGTACTCGATTCTTCATTTTAAAAACTCCTTTTTTATTTTTTATGAGAGGTGGAATATTATTTTTAAACTAGCTATGTTTAGTAATTTATCATAGGCATTAGGGGAAAACGATAATCAAAAATGTGTATATGTTTCAAAATGAGACAAAAATCTCAAATTGGTTCATTTCTCAATAAACTTCTAACGATATGTAGAAAATATAAACAGTACCAAAATCAGTAATCAAATTTATTCATGACTGGTGTCTTTATACACGTATTTTATCCCGTATTGCCTTCTTCGAGATTAGGAATCAAGGGACTGGAAATGGATTGATGTGGGATTTATATGTTGTATTATAAAAAAGAAAAAGCACCAGCCTTCTTTCTTATAGTAGAAAGAAGGTTGGTGCTTTTTCTTTTAGTTTAGCTGCTTTGATACCAAACAGACTTAAATATAAGAAATAGGGCAAGAAAGCATAGAGCTTGAATGAAATTTATGGTTTTAAAGACTTCAATGCTAATTTCATATAAGTATCCATTCTCTGCTCTAAAGAGTATGCTCCCTCTAAAATACACCAATCTAATATAAGCCCTCTAGCAAAAGTAAAAAGATACGTTGTTATTTCTTCTACACTCATATCATTTGTTAATTCTTTTTCGAGTTGTCCTTTATAAACGAAACCTTTTAGAGTTTTGTAAATTAATGAAGGCTCATATATAAACGATCTTTTGTTTAAATCATTAAGAAGATTTATATGTAACTCTAATTTAGTTGTATATTCAGCTATGCATTGGAAGAAATTTAAAATAGTCGTTTGCACTGTTGTATGTTGATCGATATTTTCTAATTCAACGTGTAGGTTTTCGTCAATTTGTTGAAATATTTTTTTGTAAATATCCTCTTTGGAAGAGAAATAATGATAAAAAGTTCCTACTGAGACATTTGCTCTTTTACAAATATCTTCAATTGTTATATTCTCAAATTTTTTTTCTTTCGTTAAATTCAAAAATACCTGAGATATATTGCTCTGTGTTAGTAGAGCTTGTTGTTTTCTTTTGGTCAGATTTTTTTTACACAAAGTTTATTCCTCCTTGATTATATATTAACTGATATCTTAGAAATGAAAAAGTGGGTTGAAAACATGGTTGATTGTTATATAATTTTAATTATACCGAATAACATTCGGTGAATTAAATTCTATGTAATGAAACTGATTTTTTGAGGGGAGATTTTCATATATGAAAAAAACTTATGAATCAATTGTTATGATTCCTACAAATAAGCTAATAGAAAAAAAGGCCTTAGAAAATCCATATGAACCATTTGCATGGTATAAAGAAATGCGGGAAAAAGAACCTATTTGTTTTAATCCTCAGGCTGATATGTGGAATGTTTTTTTGTATGATGATGTAAAAATAGTTTTAGAGGATAAAGAACATTTTTCTAAAATTATGCCCGAGAAGAAAACTCTTCCATTTTCTAAAAGTATCCTTGGGATGAATCCGCCAAAGCATACGCAAATTCGGTCTATTGTAAATCGGTCTTTCACTCCTAAAGTATTAGAGGCATGGGAGCCGAGAATCCAGAAAGTCACAGAAGATATTCTTATTCAATTATCCAATCGTGAAACTTTTGATATTGTACAGGAGTTGTTTTATCCTTTACCAGTTATAGTAACTGCTGAAATGTTAGGGGTTTCCGCTAATGATATGGAAAGGTTTAAGAAATGGTCTGATAGTATTTTAAGTTCACCGAATCATGATGATCAGGATTATTTAACAGAATTTTTTCATATGCGTTTACAAGCAGAAAATGAATTAGGGGAATTTTTTGAAGAAATCCTACAAATCAAGCGAGGAAATTCAAAAGAAAATTCCAATGATATTATCTCTTTGTTAGTTCAAAATGAAGCAGACAATAAAATTTCAGGCGAGGAAATAGTACCTTTTTGTAAACTACTATTAGTAGCGGGAAATGAAACAACAACGAATTTACTTGGAAACGCGCTATATTGTTTAATAGAACATCCAAATGTTTATGAGCAATTACAACAGGATCTATCTCTTATTCCAAAAGTAATTGAGGAAGTATTACGTTATCGTTCACCAGCTCAAAGAATTGTACGTAGAGTAAAAAAAGGAATGCAATTAAATGGCCAAACTTTAAAAGTAAATCAAATCGTCTCAGCTTGGATTGGATCAGCTAATCGTGACTCTCAGTATTTCAATGATGCTGATAGTTTCAACATACATCGTCCGCGAAACCCTCATCTTGGGTTTGGTTATGGAATCAACTTTTGCTTAGGTACTCGACTAGCTAGGTTAGTAGCTACAATTGTATTGACAGAAATAATAAAAAAATATAAATCATTTTCGTTTATTGACCATAATCTTCCCATTCCTATCTCAAATAGTCGTTCTTTATATGGATTAAAAACTTTTCCAGTAAAAAGTGAAATTATCCATATAGAATAAATATTTCGGCCCTAGTGCACCTACCTGCACTAGGGCCGATTATATATAAATAAGACTCATCAAGCTAAGCTTTTAAAGTATCGTCTCTTTTTTTATGGCGTAACTTTCTTCAAAGTTTCTTGTCTTTTTTACAAATATGAAGACTTTAATTCAAATTTACATTTTAAAACGTAAATTTATTCTTATATAGTTACCTGGGTTATTTTTGAAAACTTTTTCTTTTTAGATTGATGGTGATGTGGTGCTACCCTGTTGCTATCAACTTAAGAAAGGCAAATATCTCATAAAAACATTAAAAGGATTGCCCCCTGTACAATACAGAGTTCAATCCTTATTAGCTGCTTAAATATGTGTCCAACTTTTTGGATCCAATTCATTTGCGGGTGGTTCTTTTGTAAAGGGATTAAGTCGCTAACTTAGCTACTTTTTTGCCAAACCAGTCTTAACTGCTCGTACATAATCATTCAAAGCGTGAATAGATATATCAGCATCTGGGTGGAACATTTCGAACCCATGATAAGCTCCAGGATATAGATGAAATTCAACATCAACACCAGCTTCTGCAAGTTTTGTTACGTAGGTTAATGTTTCACTACGGAATGGATCTAATTGACCAACACATGTGTAGGTACGTGGCAGATTACGATAATCTTCTGCTCGAGCAGCGGCTGCATAGGCAGGAATATGATCCGTTCCATGTAATTTTCCTAAATACATTTTCCAGCCAGCTTCATTTGACTTTTGATTCCAAACAAACCCTTCTGTAATTTCATTTGTAGAAGGTGTATTATTACGATCATCAATCATTGGATAAAGTGGCATTTGGAAACAAATAGAAGGGTATTGTCGATCACGAGCTAATAATGTTAATGCTGCTGTAAGTCCGCCCCCAGCGCTTACTCCTGCAACACCAATTCGATTTGAATCAACGTTTAATGCTTCTGCATTATCAGCAATCCATTTTAATGCTGCATAACAATCTTCAATTGGAGCTGGATAAGGATGTTCAGGAGCTAAACGGTAGTCTACAGAAACGACCACACAACCAACTTCTTTTGCAAATTTTACACAAAGATCTTCATTATCATTTATAGAGCCTAGGATATAACCACCACCATGTATCCATAACAGGGAAGGTAAGGCTTCATTATTTGATTTTGGACGATAAATTTTTATTCGTACTGGATTCGCATCAGGTCCTTCAATGAATTCCTCTGTTAACGAAAGAGATTCATCAACAACGGTAGCTGGGAAGACTTGTGCAGCTTCTTCTCTCATTGCTTGCAAACACTCTGGGCGTAAATCTTGATCTGGATACATTTCTAACCCTGGTAATAACTCTGGATGTACTCGATTCTTCATTTTAAAAACTCCTTTTTAATTTTTTATGATATGAAAGGTGAAATATTATTTTTAGAAATTTAATTGTAAGCTAGCTATGTTTAGCAATTTATCATAGGTATTAATGGAAAGCGACAAACAAAAATGCGTATATGTATCAAAATGCGACATATATCTCAAAGTGGTTCATTTCTCGATAAATTTGTAACGGTATAAAGTATATATGGTACCATAATCAGCATTTATGAAATATTGATTTTATTGACTTTTTACATGTGCTTTGACCGTTATTCTCCCTTTCCGAGGGATAGAAAAATATCTAATGGGGAATGAACTACTTTGAAATGAATCGATGTGGGGTCTATATGTTGTATTGTAAACAAAAAAAGAATGCCCTTCTTGCAGTATAAAGAAGGATCATGCTTTTTCTTTTAGTTTAGCTGATCTAAAACCAAACAGACTTAAATAGAAAAAATAGGGCAAGAAAGCATAGAGCTTGTTGTTTTCTCTTTGACAGATTTTTTTATACAACGTTAATTCTCCTTAGTTTATCTTAAAATCAAAAAATAGTTTGAAAATTTCGTTTGTTGTTGTATAATCCTCACTACACCGAATGTTATTCGGTGAATTGTATTTGGTGTAATGGAAATTATTTTTTGAGGGGAGATTGTTATACATGAAAACACCTTATCAATCAATTGATATGATTCCTACAAATAAGCTGATAGGAAAACAGGCTTTAGAAGAACCGTATAAACCATTTGTATGGTACAAAGAGATGCGGGAAAAGGAGCCTATTTGTTTTAATCATCAGGCAGACATGTGGAATGTTTTTTTGTACGAAGACGTAAAAACTGTTTTAGAGGATAAAGAGTATTTTTCTAATATTATGCCCGAGAAGAAAAAGTCACCATTTCCACAAAGTATCCTTGGGATGGATCCACCAAAGCATACGCAAATGCGGTCTATTGTAAATCGGTCTTTCACTCCTAAAGCATTAAGAGAATGGGAGCCTAGAATCCAGCAAATCACAAACGATATACTCAATCAATTATCAAATCACAAAACTTTTGATATTGTAAGGGAGTTATTTTATCCGTTACCAGTTATAGTAATTGCTGAAATGTTAGGAGTTTCTGCTAAGGATATGGAAAGATTCAAGAAATGGTCTGATATTATTGTAAGTTCACCCAGTCATGAAGATCCGGATTATTTGAAAGAATTTTTTCATACACGTTTACAAGCAGAAAATGAATTAGGGAATTTTTTTGAAGAAATTATCCAACTCAATCGAGGAAAAGCCAAAAAAGATTCAAATGACATTATTTCTTTATTAGTTCAAAGTGAAGCGGATATAAATATCTCGAGCAAGGAATTAGTAGCGTTTTGTAAACTGCTATTAGTAGCAGGAAATGAAACAACAACGAATTTACTTGGAAACGCGCTATATTGTTTAATAGAACATCCAAATGTTTATGAGCAATTACAACAGGATCTATCTCTTATTCCAAAAACAATTGAAGAAGTATTACGGTATCGTTCACCAGTTCAAAGGGTTGTACGCAGAGTAAAAAAAGAGATTCAATTAAAAGGCCAAACTTTACAAGTAGATCAAATCGTTTCAGCATGGGTTGGATCGGCTAACCGTGACTCGTATCAATTTAAAGATGCTGATAGTTTCAACATATATCGCAGGCGAAATCCTCACCTTACATTTGGACATGGAATCCATTTTTGTTTAGGCGCTCCTCTAGCTAGATTAGAAGCTAAAATTGTATTGACGGAATTAATAAAAAGATATAAATCATTTTCGTTTATTGACCAGAATCTTCCCACTCCTATCTCAAATAGTAGTACTATATATGGATTAAGTTCTTTCCCTGTGAAAAGTGAACTACTTCATATAAAATAAGCATTTTGGCTCTGGTATAAGTGCCAGAGCCAATTTTATTCATAAATTAGAGCCATCAAGCTAAAATTTTCATTCATTTTATTTTTTAATGAATACAAGTCTATAGTATCCATCTCAGTCTCATAAAAAGTATTATATTTAGGAGAAAGAATTCCATATTATTATGGATTTAGGCATACTAAAAGAAACAGGACTATGCAGTCAAAACTATTATAATTTCAAGCATTACTTAGGAGTTAAATATAGGAGGATACTTGAATTGAGCAATTTTACACGTTTACGCACAAAAAACATAATAAAAGATGCGTTCATGGAATTATTAAAAGAAAAAACATTTTCATCCATCACAATTAATCATATTTGTGAAAAAGCAATGATTCATAGAAGCACATTTTACCGTCATTACGAAGATAAATATGTGTTATTTAGTGAGGTGTCAAATTCCATTGCAATAAACCTCTTTGAACAAACAAAGCAAGGTTCCGATTTAGAACGTACATTGTTTGAGGAGATAATCGAATACATAGATGTTAATCGTACATTGTTTTTTAATATTACCAGTAAAAATAATAGCCTTGAGTTATACGAAAAATTAATTCAGTTTGGTGCAGAAAATTTATATGAAAATTCAATGGAATATAATGATCCACTTTCCAAACGAATTCAAAACTCTGATTATCCAAGGGTACTATGTGATTTCTACTGTAGTGGTTTTTTTGAGATTATAAAAAAATGGATAGGAAATGAATATCCATATTCAAAAGAAGAATTAATTCAGATTTCTAAGAATTTATAGATAAATGAACCGCTTTGAAATATATGTCTCACTTTGAGATATATGCTATTTTTTGCTCATCGAATTCCTTCAAAACCTATGATAGATTAATGAACATAGCAAAGGAGGAAAGGAATGATGGGGAAGGTTAAAGAGCAAAAGAAAATTGCTTTCATGTTTTAAAACATGAATTACAATCTAAAGTTACATGAAAAATTATATATAATATTTGAATGATTTAAAGGAGGATTTTTTATGAAGGCTGCAGTATGGTATGGTGAAAAAGATATTCGTATTGAGGAAAGAGAAGTGAAAGAATTACAACCCAATGATGTGAAAGTTAAAGTAGCATGGACTGGTATTTGTGGTTCTGATTTACATGCATACTTGCATCCGGATTCAGTGCCAATGAATAGGAATATGGTACTCGGACATGAGTTTTCTGGTGAAATTGTAGAGGTAGGTTCTCATGTTACGAAATTTAAAGAAGGTGACAGAGTATGTATCTATCCAATGATGCTTAAAGATCCTTCAAATGCTGAAATTGAACGTTTCATCACTTTAGACGCGGTTGGAGCACAAATCGACGGAGGGTTTGCAGAATACGCGATACTTCCACAAAAAACGATTTTTAAAATTCCAGATACTTTACCACTAGAATTAGCAGCAATGGTAGAACCAGCAGCTGTATCTTTTCAATCAGTTAAGGATTCAAATGTAAAAGAAGGAGATACTATTGTTGTCTATGGCGCAGGTCCTATCGGGCTATTTGCTGTATTAGGGGCAAAAGCTGCAGGTGTTTCTAATATTATTGTTGTCGATTTATTGGATAGTCGACTCGACAAAGCAACTGAATTGGGTGCAACACACGTCTTTAATGCTAGAGAAGTGAACCCTGTTGAAGAAATTCGTAAATTATTCCCAGATGGAGCAGATGTTGTATTTGAAGCTGCAGGTGTTGAGTCAACATTTAATCAAGCCATTCAATCAACTAAAGTTCGTGGCACAATGATGGTTATCAGCTTTCACACCCAGGATATCCAATTTAATGCTCCTTCATCCCTACTCTTTAGCGGCGTAAAATTAATGGGATCTGTGGGATATAGCAATGAAACTTATAACGAGGTCATTGAATTACTTGCTAATGGAAGATTACCGGCGCAATCAATTATTACAAGTAAAGTTGATATAGATAATATTGCTGAACAAGGCTTTGAAGCATTAATTCATGATAAGTCTCAAGCAAAGATTCTAGTTAAATTAAGTGGCGCACATTAATTATATTGTGGATAAATGAACTTGCGACGTGTAGAAAATTTCGTTCCTTGTTAATTAGATCTAGGCAGTAATGATAGGGCGTATCCATAAAATAAGAGTGATTATCGCAACGGTTTATACAGGATGATTTCTTTAAATTCATTATATAATGGAGCTCACTATTATATATGTGGTGATGGAAGCTGATGTAGAAGATACTCTGGTGAAGCATGCTAAGAACATGATAGAAGTTAAAGCAAGTGACCTGTTAATTGAGGGAACTTGCTTTTTCATTATCATTGTTTATGAACTTAACTTTATCTTATAGAGGAATCAATCTACAGGAGGAATTTCAAAAGGAAAATACAATGATAACTTTCAAAAAAATTCTTGGCGTGAGTTTTAAGTCCTTTCGTTAGTGAGACTTCCTATAATTTCTCCAACGTTTTTCGTAGGTCTCCTTTTAGTTTATCTTCTCTTCTTAAGTCATTGTTTGTATATTTGTTTTAATTTTTGGTAAATAATTGGAAGTGACATTTGAGGGGACAAGCTATTCTTGGCAAAGTTAAGGGGGGAAACAAATTTTGGCAATAGTATGTTTCAAATTTTATAAAGAACGCTTCTAAAAACTGTGATTTACGGTAAACTTATGCTTCAAAATGAGGCGAGTTTATGGTTTGAATCACATTTTACGGAAAAAATTTGGCGAGATGTTGATATTCCATGTCGAAGCCCCGATATATTTTAAAGGGGTGCTGAAAATGATTGTGAAAGAACGGAAAAAGCCGATTTATTTGCGTCAATTAGAAGCATTATTGAGAAGATTGCCTGCAAATCACCCAAAAAGAGATAGAATTGCTGAAAAGTTTGCGAAACAGAATGCTGGATATAAAGGAGAACAAGCGGTAGATTACCCGCTTAGCTTTCTACCAGATAAGGAGTATTATATTTTGCATGATATAAGACTCTTTGATCAGAAGCATTTTTTTCAAATTGACACCCTCATCATATCCTCACGCTTTATACTCTTTCTAGAAATTAAAAATATAACAGGGACATTGTTTTTTGATACGGAATTTCATCAGCTCATCCGCATATCAGAGCAACATTCAGAAGGATTTCCAGACCCGATATTGCAAATAAAAAGACAAGAAGTGCAATTTCGAAAGTGGCTTCATTTATATGGTATTTCTAACCTTCCAATTGAGTCCCTCATTGTGATTAGTACACCGCGTACAATTATTAAAACTTCATTTCATAATCCAGAACTTCTCCAAAATATTACCCATAGTGCAAATCTCCCAAATAAAATTAAGCAGTTAGAAAATGTACATGTAAAGAAACAGTTATCAGCCAAGAAATTAGAAAAATTAGTAGAACATATTATGATCGAACATTCCCCATTACAACAAAATCTTCTTGAGCAACATAATATTACAAAAGAGGAATTACAAAAAGGTATACAGTGTTCAGAATGTTTGTCTTTTGTAATGATGAAAGTAAGAACTGGATGGCGTTGTCCGAAGTGCAATGCTTTTTCCATAGAAGCACATACATATGCTGTGCAAGATTATGCGCTTCTTTTAGGAACGACGGTTACAAATAGAGAGTTAAAAGAATTTCTAAACATCGAATCCAGCTCAGTTATAAAGAGGTTAATGCACATGATGCAAATTCCGTACACAGGTGAAAAGAAGGGAAGAAAATATGATTTAACAGCCTTTAAAATATAATGTGGTTCAATTCTCTGTCAGTCAATTTAAAGAGTCATAAATAAATTGAAGAATTTTTTAATTATATTGGATAGATTTTCTAGATATATCGCAAGATAAGGGTAGTTTTCATACAACATGGAATAAAAGAAAGGAGCTGTTCATGTTTTTTCAAAAGAATCAAAAAAAGATTGATCAGCAACAACAAGTTTTACTTTCTTCGGATCTAGATGAAAATTTAGAGATTCTTCGCTCTATGTATCAGGATTGTTTTGATGTGGTTTTTCATATGTTTTTGATTCGTGGACAAATGAGAGCAGTTCTTATTTATGTAGAAGGATTATCTAATGTAGAGGAGATTCATACTCATGTGCTTTCTCCACTTATGTCGGAAGTGGAGGGGGGCGGGCTTAATCCACTGGAAGTGTTAGAAAAACAGATACATCTTTCCAAGACGAAAGAAGTCAGGACATTTACAGATTGTATAGAGAATATCTCCAGCGGAAACCCTGTACTTCTCGTGCACCAGGAAATGTCAGGGCTCGCGTTAGGGCTTGCGAAATGGGAAAAGCGTTCAATTGAAGAACCGGTAGCTGAGAATGTCGTACGAGGACCGCGTGAAGGTTTTGTGGAAACATTGTCAGTTAACACCTCCTTACTTCGCAGAAGAATCAAAAGTCCTAATTTCAAGATGAAATTAATACAAACCGGTCGCTATACGGATACTTCGGTTGTAATTGCTTATATAGAAGGACTTGCGAATGAAACACTAATTGAGGAAGTTGAAAACCGATTGCGGCGCATTGACATAGATAGCATATTAGAAAGTGGTTATATCGAGGAATTGATTGAAGATAATCCTTATTCCCCCTTTCCGCAACTTATTAATACAGAACGGCCGGATGTAGCTGCTGCGAATCTCTTAGAGGGACGTGTAGTAATTCTGATGGATGGTACACCTTTTGTCTTAATTGCTCCGATTAGTTTCTTTTCTTTACTTCAATCGCCTGAAGATTATTACCAACGTTTCTTAATTAGTTCAGCTATTCGTCTGTTGCGGTTTGTATTTATGATATTTTCTCTTGTTTTACCTTCTATCTATGTAGCTGTGCTCACGTATCATCAGGAAATGGTGCCGACATCTTTGCTGATTAGTATGGCATCTTCGCGGGAAACAGTTCCTTTTCCAGCTCTTATAGAAGCATTAATGATGGAGATTACGTTTGAAGCACTGCGCGAAGCGGGGGTTCGACTTCCGAAACAGGTAGGAGCAGCTGTTAGTATTGTTGGAGCTCTAGTTATTGGGCAAGCTGCTGTTCAAGCGGGTCTCGTTTCCACTCCGATGATTATCGTTGTTGCGATTACAGGCATTTCTTCTTTTATGGTACCGCATTATACACAAGGGATTGCGTTGCGGATGTTACGCTTTCCAATTATGTTTCTTGCCGGCTCCCTAGGATTACTTGGGGTTATGCTTGGGGTGATTGCAATTGTCATTCACTTATGTGCATTGCGCTCTTTTGATATTCCATACCTTACACCAATCGCTCCGATGAATGCACATGAGCTGAAAGATACTTTGATTCGAGTTCCGTGGTGGAAGATGAATACACGTCCCCATTTAACTAATGAATTCAATCGATACCGACAGCCCCCTAGCCAAAAACCAAATCCAAGCGAGGGAGACGATTTATAGAGGAAAGATATGAGGAGAAGGGTGTGAACAAGCATGAATCTCTTATCTCGGAACATCATAAACGTGTTTCTCATTCTTCTCTTTTTGTTAGCTAGTTTCTTACTTTCTGGTTGTTGGGACAGAAGAGAAGTGAATGACACAGCGCTAGTGTTGGGGACTGGCATTGACAAAGAAAAAGGGAAAAACATTAGGCTTACTGTTCAAATTTTGGTGCCTCGGGCTGTGAAAGGAGGACAGTCCGAGGCAGGAGGAGGAAGTGGTGGAGGCTCTCAGATCTTGGTAAGGTCTGCGATTGGAGAAAATATGGCGGATGCTGCGTCAAAGCTTCAAGCAAAATTTTCACGTAAACTCTTTTGGGGGCACTGTAAAATATATATATTTAGTAAAAAGTTTGCTAAAGAAGGGGATATTCATAAGCAAATTGACTTTTTACTTCGCCATCCAGAACCTCGGGAACGAGCTTATTTGTTCGTTAGTGATGGGGAAGCAATCGATCTTCTAAAGTTACAGCCATCTTTAGAGTCATACGTGGGAGAAGCGCTTCGAAAACTATCAGAGCTGAATATCGGTATAAATGTTACAGTGATAGATTTTGAACAGATGTTAATAAGTGAGGCAGGAGTGGCTCTACTACCTTTGATTAAAAAGCTACCACCAGTATCTCGAAAAAACAAAGATGAAACGATGGCTATTGTAGTTGGCACGGCTGTTTTTAAGAAGGACAAAATGATCGGTCGAATGAATACGAAGGTGACTAGAGGGATATTATGGTTGCGAAATGAAATTCAAGAGAGTGTGGTGACAATAACCCCCAAAAAAGGAGAATCTATCTCGTTAGATCCAGTTCGTCAAAAGACAAAGCTTCTTCCTACGATTGAGAATGGAAAGTGGAAGATCGTCGCGAAAGTTCAATCAGAAGGTACGATTGTACAAAATGGAAGCCGTTTTGACATTATGAGTCCCAACATTGTGAAGAAGGTAGAAAAAGAATTAGAAAAAGACATTAAACAGTACATGAACCTAGCATTGAAACAGGTGAAGAAGGAAATGAATGTGGACGCGTTTGGTTTTGCAGATGCGTTTCACCGCAAATATCCAAAAGAATGGGATAAGGTCAAACATCGTTGGGATAAGCTTCTTCCACAGGTGGATGTGAAGATTGTTATGAAAACGCGTGTACGCCGACCTGGTTTGTCTACTACACCAGTGGGAGTGAAAGAAAAAGAGGTCGAAAAAAAATGAAATGGCTAACAATAGTAGGAATAACAGTATGCGTGCTTGTCATTGCCTTATATGAGTGGTCAAAAATGAATCACGATCAGAAAAAGGAGAAGGTGGCCTTTATAACCTTAACAGCGATAGGGTACCTGCTTGCTATTCTTCTTTTGTTTTTTCCGGACATGTTAGGGCCTACGCAAATGATTGAGAAGCTTTTCAAACCGCTTGGTAAAATGCTTGAGAAAAAGTAGGATAAAAAGGAGACAAGAAAATGGTTGAAAAAGGGAAAATTTCTGCGTTTCAGATGGCGCTTATCATCATACCAACAATCATTGCAACGGCTGTTCTTATTGTTCCAGCCATTACAAGTGAGCACGCAGAGCGCGATATATGGATTTCACCAATTTGGGCGTCTCTCAATGGTTTTTTTACTGTATTTGTCGTATATCAATTGCATAAGTGTTATCCAGAGAAATCGATTATACAATATAGTAAATATATCGTCGGCCGGATTCCAGGAAAAATCCTTGGGCTTGTCTATCTGTTCTTCATTTTACATATATGCGGCATAATAACTAGGGAGTACGCAGATTTCGTCATTGGTTCTTTTTTACCTAAGACTCCGATTATTGTAGTGATTGGAAGCATGATTCTAATTTGTGGGTTTGCGGTTCGAGGTGGTATAGAAGTATTAGGAAGGGCATCGCAACTGTTCGTTCCGCTATTTTTATTTCCACCTGTCCTCTTTTTCCTGCTTATACCTGACTTGAAAATAGAGAATATGTTTCCAATTATGGAGCATGGTGTGCTGCCTTCAATCCTTGGTTCAACTGTGCCACAGGCTTGGTTTAGTGAAGTGTCTCTTATCTCTATGCTACTTCCTTTTGTAACAGATTGTGAAAAAGGGAGAAAGTGGGGGATAATCTCGGTGTTTGTCGCAATGTTCATTCTGCTTTATGCTAATATAATTGGAGTTTTGCTGTTTGGAGGAACAGTAATTAGTCATATATATCCAGTGTTTACTGCTTTTCGATACATTAGTGTTGCTACTTTTTTTGAACATCTTGAGTCAATTGTGATTACTCTTTGGGTGTTGGGGGCGTTCATCAAAATTTCCGTATTTTATTATGTACTTGTTCTAGGGACTGCGCAATGGCTTCATCTGTCTGACTACCGTCCCATTGTGTTTCCACTTGGTTTTTTTGTAATACTAATTGGTGTATGGGCATTTTCTAGTGGACAGGAAATGACTCGATTTTTAGGAAACATCTCTCCTTTTTATATACCGTGTATGATGACGCTTATGCCGACAGTGCTGTTACTTATCACTTTTATTAGAAAAAAGAGGTCTTACACAGTGAAAGAATAATATCGTATGTTCCTTAGACAAAGGAGAAAAAGACATGATGCGGGAAAAAATAGGAATTATGCAACTTTTTTATATTATGATGGCTTTCGAAGTGGGGAGTACAGTAATTTATGGATTAGGGGTAGACGCGAAACAAGATGCCTGGTTAGTCATTCTAGTCGGTATGTTCTGTGGTTTCGTTTTAATGTGGATATATACAAAATTATTTGAGTATTACTCGGGAGATACACTTACACAAATGATTCCTAAAATTGTGGGCAAACTTATCGGTTACCCTTTGAATGTAATCTACATTTTTTATTTTATTTATATAGCCGCACGAGTATTGAGAGATTTTGGTGAACTTATAACGGGAACTTTTCTGCCGAAAACTCCTCTTATTATCGTTATCGGTAGTTTTATGCTTGTCATTGTGTATTGTTTACATGGTGGAATTGAAGTATTCGGACGTATGGGGGAGATATTCTTTCCTTTTTTGTTCCTTGTTGCGATATTAACATGGGCTATTGTATACAGCTCTCAAGTTGTTGATATAGAACAGCTCGCACCTGTACTAGAAAAAGGGTTCGGGCCAGTATGGGAGGCAGCCTTTCCTCTTGTCATCACATTTCCATTCGGTGAAATGGTATTGTTTATGATGTTTTGGCCGGCATTACATGATTCGAGAAAGGTGAAGAAATTAGGGATGGTAGTGGTTCTTGTAGCGGGAATTCTATTAACTGTAAATACAATCAGTATTCTTTCCGTCATAGGCCCCAATTTAGTTAAGATGAAAACATATCCACTGCTTACAATCGTGAGGATGGCATCTATTGGAAATCTGATTGAACGAATTGATGCAGCTATCATTATAACGATGATGATCGGCGGATTTTTTAAGGTGGGATCGTTTCTATATGGTGCCGCAGTAGGAACTGCCCAATTGTTTAGATTGAAAAGCTATCGTTCTATAGTTGTTGTGTTTGGTGCAGTAGTAGTTCTGTTATCAATTATGATTGCGACTAATTACATGGAGCATGAAGAAATTGGAATAAAGAAGGTCCCGATCTTTCTACATATTCCACTCCAAATTGTAATACCAGTTATTTTATTAGTTATCGCTATGATTCGGAAAAGGATACAGTCGTAAGTTTCGGTATCAGGAAATAATTGAGTTGGCTATTTCATTTATAATGGGGAAAATGAGAGCTGATAGTATAAATGAAAAGGCGAGAAATACAGCTTCAACTTCCGTAGAATATAATTTTACTATAATATATAAGTATGAATAGGAAGAGGAGTTTTAAAGGAAATGAAGTTATTTAATATCGATCACTTTATCGCAGGTATTTTACAATGGATTTTAAACATTGCGCTTATTATATTATTATCCGTTGTTTTAGCAATCTTTTTAGTGAATGAAACAATTACGTTTATACAGTACATATTTTCAGCCGAAAAATTTACATCGTATAAGCTTGTTGAAAGCATTATTGTGTACTTTTTATATTTCGAGTTCATTGCGTTGATTATTAAGTATTTTAAATCAAATTATCATTTCCCGTTACGTTATTTTATTTATATAGGAATTACAGCACTTATTCGCTTAATTATTGTTTCTCATGAAGAACCATTTGAAACGTTATTATATGCTGGATCAATTCTTATTTTAATAATCGCTTTATATATATCGAATTTGAGAGATTTGAAAAAACATTAAAAAGTAGTGCAGACCGTGCGATTGGTTTGCACTACTTTTTTTGATATGATAAATCCAAATATGAAAAGGGAGAAGAAGAGCATATGCAAATATGTAAAGAGATTGTTGCGGAACGCCGAACGTATAGAGAGATTGAACATACACATGCTCACAGTCATGCTCAGTTAATTTTACCTCTTCAAGGAGAACTTTCTATAAAAGCTGGGTTACAAAATCTTCTCATTGACCAGAAGACGTTATTTTTTGTCCCTCCAGAATGCACCCATACGTTTCATTCTGCTGTACGCAATGAATTTTTAGTGCTGGATATTCCTCATTTCATGATTCCTGAAGGAAATATGCAAAGGACAGGGATTTCACATGTGTTCGATAAACAGTGGAAAAGTATTCGCTATCTCATTTTACATGAAATAGAACAAGGACAATCTTCCTTGAACGAACTCTATCCATATATTTCGCGCTGCTTATTCAAGGAGCGACATCCGAAGTCTATTCAATATATTCATGAACATTATGATAAAAATATAACTGTGCAACAATTAGCGGCGCTTGAGCACTATAATCGTTCTTATTATTCGGAGTGGTTTCTAAAAGAAACGGGAAAATCTCCATCGGTATACATACAGGAAGTTCGCCTTAATAAAGCAAAAGAATTATTGCGAAATACAAATTTATCCATTATGCATATTGCCATACAGGTTGGGTTAGAGCATCAGTCTTCTTTAACTCGCTTGTTCCAAAAGTATGAGGGGATGTCACCGAGTCAATATCGCAAAGGTGATAGGGACGATGTAACGAATATATGACATAGAGATAAAAATAGCTGATTTTTGGTGAAAAATCTTTTATTTCATTTGTTTAAAATGTAGGTAGGTATTTCAAAAATTGGAGGGAGCATATATGGCAACGATTGAAGACTTTATGAAATTAGATATCCGCATCGGAACGATTGTAGAAGCAGAGCTATTTCCAGAAGCGCGGAAGCCGGCGATAAAATTAAAAGTTGATTTTGGAGAAGAAGTGGGGATGAAACAATCTTCAGCCCAAATTACGAAAAGATATGAGCCGGAAGAGTTAATTGGCAGACAGGTCATTGGAGTTGTGAACTTTCCACCAAGACGAATTGCGGGATTTAAATCAGAGGTGTTAATAATAGGTGGTGTTCCAGAAGAAGGAGATGTTGTGCTTTTAAAACCTGATGAGCTAGTGCCAAATGGAACACCAATTGCATAAAATAATAAGCAAATTATACTACAAACTGTTGTAAGAATAAGGGACTTGCTTGATATAAATAAAATTTCACCAACCAGGCTGTTACTGCCCTAAAAGAGCCGAATAAATCAGATAATGTGATGGTTGCAATTTCCTGTATGCTTTTATGAAATCAACACAATCTAGTACTGGGTAAAAATATGATTCCATATGGAAGTTAAAAATGGAGGATAATCAATGAAACATATTGTTGCTTTATTGATTAAGTATATGGCAATTAGTGCTGTATTGCTTATAGTACTAGGTATTTTCTGGGACGTTTCAGTTCCTAGAGTTTTGTTTATCTCATTAGTCATTACAGGAGCAGCCTATTTAATTGGAGATTTATTTGTTCTATCTAAGTATGGAAATACAGTTGCTACCATTGTGGATTTCGGTTTAAGTTTTTTCGGAATTTGGGTATTAGCATATCTTCTTACAGGTATTGATGCAACTCGGAGTCTTACTGCATCTTCGTTTTGGGCAGCACTTCTGATTGGGATAGTAGAAGTGTTCTTCCATATCTATATGAAGAGAATGGTTTTAAAGGAAGAAGAGCAGGTGCTGAACTCTCCTAAGAAGTATCGAGGAGCATACGCTACAGAGTTTTCAGATGAATATATAGACCGTTCTAAAATAAGAAAAGAACAATTGCTTGAAAAAGTAGAGAATCGCAAGAAAGAATAGAAAATAAAAGGGATGGTAGTTGTCACCACCCCTTTTATTTTTATAAACTACCTATTTTTATTCCGATACATGCAAGTATGATTCCGCTGATATAGGTTGCTCCTATGTACAAGAACCCAGTTCCACACTTCTTATTTGTAAAAAGCTGAATGGATTCTAATTTAAAAGTAGAAAATGTAGTGAAAGCGCCCATGAAGCCTGTTCCTAGTAGCAATTGCCAACTTTTATCGATACCTTTTCCGGCAATGAGTCCGAGCAAGAAAGCGCCTGTTATATTGATAAAGAATGTGGCAAGCGGAAAGGATGTTTTCTTTCTTTTCTTAAACCAATTGCTTATATAAAAGCGTGTAATCGCACCGAAGAAGCCACCGATAGCGACGAGTAATGCATGATATTCTGACATTGTTTAGTCCCCCTTTTTCGTTATAACGGCGCGCTTTGTAAATAAGATATTTCCTAATTTGTATCCCATACTAGACATAAAAAGTCCACCGAATATGCTGCAGAGTACATATACGATAGCAATCGACCATGCTGATTGGTTGATTAATTTCATTGTCTCGACACCAAAAGTAGAAAATGTAGTAAAAGATCCTACAAATCCTGTTCCAATCCCCGTAACGACCTCTGAAGGAAAAATATTTAGACGAGAAATATAAGTGGCAATCCAGCTTAATAAAAAGCATCCAATCAAATTAATAAATAATGTGGCGAGTGGGAAAGGGTGGTGCCACAATACATCAATACTTAGTCCTAAATAATATCGTGAAAGAGCACCTAATATTCCAGCTAATCCAACAATAAGATAGACCATTTTCTTCACCTCTCTCTTAGTTTACTCAAAAAAAATAGACTCCTACCAGTGTGTATCCTGGTAGGAGTCATTAGCTAAGCAGCGGTTGTGGCGAACTCCATCGCCGTATTCATTCCATTTACTAGTGTACTAAATATTTTGGTGATTTCCAATAAGTGCGTATAGATTTTTTCGTCAAGAGTGGAAAAGGCACCAATCAGAAATATTTATTTAAATGAATTGCTTTTCTCGTCTGTATCTGTCAAGCTTAAAGTAAGAAAATACTGTAGAGAAAGAAATATATAGGTGGAAAATATGATTGAAATTAAGACATCTGCACTTAGTAGTGGGGAATTTAATCGAGGGGTATTTGCAACACGGGATATAAAAAAAGGTGAGCTATTGCATGAAGCACCAGTTATTTCTTATCCAAACGAAGAACATATATTTATTGAAAAAACGTTACTTGCCGATTATGCATTTGAGTATGGGGTGAATCATTCAGCGATTCTATTAGGATATGGTATGCTGTTTAACCATGCGTATCGTCCGAATGCCACATACGAAATCAATTTTGACAATCATACATTCGATTTCTATGCTTATACAGATATAAAAGCAGGAGAAGAGATATTGATTAACTATAACGGTGACGTTGATGACGATGAGTTATTGTGGTTTGATAAGGAAAAAGAAGGAAATTAATCATGAAGAACAACAGCACATTCTAGTGGATGTGCTGTTGTTGTGGGGTAAATTGGTGATATATGGAGAGAATCCTCAATAATGTAGGTGTAACTTTATTACGCTAAAGTTACAAATTTGTAATATATGGAGTTTTGACCTATTTGGGTTGCTTTATTGAGAAATATATATTTTAATATGAGTGGCACACCTTATAAAGCAACAGATTTATAAGGTGTGAAACTGAGATTGGAATCTTGTATAATCACAGAGTAGTTTTTGGGGAAATATGCTTTAATGAGTAGGATTTTTTATCTGTTGTATGATTTCCAATTAGACGTTCATAGCTTATCTACCACGTTATATTGTTTCTTAACATATCTTTTTAGTGGGGATATGATTGCCCGTCATAAGCGGGGAAAAAAGAATATAGAAATAGAGGAATCGGATCATGAATATGCAAGAGGTTTATAAATACTTAAGTGAAATATTACCAGAGAATCATGTGAAGCAAGATGAAATGTTGAAAAATCATACGCACATCAAAGTCGGAGGCAAGGCGGATGTGTTTATTATGCCCACTAGTTATACGGAAATTCAAAAGGTTGTAAAATATGCAAGCGAGCACAATATTCCCATTACATTTTTAGGAAATGGCTCTAATGTCATTATAAAAGATGGAGGTATCCGTGGTATTACATTAAGCTTAACTCATATAACGGATATTACTGTGCAAGGAACATCAATTATAGCACAAAGCGGTGCGGCGATTATTGATGTTTCGAGAACAGCGCTAGAATATTCTTTAACAGGCCTTGAATTTGCATGTGGCATTCCTGGTTCTGTGGGCGGTGCTTTATATATGAATGCTGGTGCATATGGTGGTGAGATCTCCTATGTGTTAACAAAGGCACTTGTGATGACAGAAGCGGGAGAACTTATAACTCTTACAAAAGATGACTTTGAATTTGGGTATCGTAAAAGCACATTTGCTAATAATCATTACATTATATTGGAAGGTACATTTGAGCTTGAAAAAGGTAATTACGCAGAGATTAAAGCGAAAATGGACGATCTGACATATAAAAGAGAGTCTAAGCAACCGCTAGAATATCCTTCATGCGGTAGTGTTTTCAAGCGTCCACCGAATCACTTTGCAGGAAAATTAATTCAAGACTCTGGACTGCAAGGAAAGAGAATCGGTGGTGTAGAGGTTTCTACAAAACATGCTGGATTTATGGTCAATGTAGATAATGGAACAGCACAAGATTATATCGATTTAATTCATTTTGTACAAAAAACAGTGGAAGAGAAATTTGGTGTAAAGTTAGAAAGAGAAGTAAGAATTATTGGGGAAGATTTATAAAGTGAGGCGCTATAGTCAGCGGTGATTCATCCGCGGGATGGAAAACTACTGCAAAGCCAGAAGTTACGACAGTTATCTTTTCACTTATTGATGTACTTTCATCAATTGAATAGATACATGTTATAGTGAAGTTTCATCTTTATTCCGCTATTTTAGGGCAGTAAGACTCTCACCTTAAGCTTCAAAGAATAGCAAGGAAGATAGGTGGGAGTAATGCTGTTCGTAACAGCACGATTGGTGAGGGCTCATAATCAGTGGGAGATGAAGAACCCCCCCACTGATTAAAGTTTCAGTTTATTTGAAATGAGCAAAAGTATTGAAAGGAAAAGTAGGAGCGAGGAATAATCCTTGCTTCTATTTTTATACACAATTTTGATGAAAAAATCAGTATATTAGAACAATTTTGGAGGATTATTATATTTTCATGACGAATAAAGCTATGTATACAAAAAAGCCTAAATCATGAGATGTATGATTTAGGCTTCGATACGGATTAGTAAGCTAAGCTGAATAATCCTTTAATGTGTGATAAGTAACGAACGTTACTTGCTTCTTTCATTAATGATGCAGGTAAGCCTTTAAGTGGAGTTGAGCTTGCACCAATAATAGCAACAGCATCTTTACGTCCTAGGCTTGCAAGTGTACCAGAGTTTACTGGTTTAAACTCTTCAAGAGCTTTGCCTTCTAATGCTGCGTATAAGTTGTATCCAATTAGTTCACCCATTTGCCAAGCGATTTGTGCAGTTGGTGGATATGGGCGACCTTCTGGGCCGAATACAACAGCGCTGTCTCCAGCAACGAATACATTTTTATGAGAAGTAGATTGTAAGTAGTCGTCAACAGTTGCACGGCCACGGTTTACTTCAAGACCAGATTCGCCAATTAATGGGTTACCTTGTACGCCACCTGTCCAAACGAATGTGTTCGCAACGATTTTTTGACCGTCCTTTAATTCGATTGTGTTGCCTTCAACATTTGTTACAGGAAGCCCTGTTAAGAATGTAACACCGCGTGCTTCTAGGCTAGTTGTCGCACGTTCGATTAAATCGTCTGGTAATACTGGAAGGATTTTTGGACCTGCTTCAACAAGAAGTAATTTTACTTCTTTTGGATTTACGCCGTAGCTTTTTGCAAGTTTAGGCATAACATCAGCAAGTTCACCCACTAGCTCAACACCAGTTAATCCGCCACCGCCGATTAAGATTGTCGCATCAGCTTCATTTTTTGTTTTTGCGTATTCACGAATGCGTTCTTCCACATGTTTAAAGATTTTGTTTGCATCGTCAGCAGATTTTAATACCATGCTGTTTTCTTCTAATCCTGGAATACCGAAGTAAGCGGTTTTACTTCCTAAAGCAACTACAAGTGCATCATAAGATAAAGTAGTGCCGCCAACTAGTTTAACTTCTTTTTTATCCACTGAGAAAGATTCAACTGTTGCAATTTTAAGATCGATATCTTTTCCTTTGAAAAGTTTCGTAAGTGGCATTGCAATTGCT
The DNA here is from genome assembly GCF_000017425.1 of Bacillus cytotoxicus NVH 391-98. Lineage (GTDB taxonomy): Bacteria > Bacillota > Bacilli > Bacillales > Bacillaceae_G > Bacillus_A > Bacillus_A cytotoxicus. The sequence goes on along the minus strand of NC_009674.1, from coordinate 3,705,504 downwards.
TGCTCAGAAATATTACCTGCTGCTAAGCGGTGTAGTTCTGTGATGATTTGGTGTGTTGGATATTGGTTAATAACTGTAACTTGTGCTTCTGATTTGCTGTAATATTTGCGTACATTTAAAGCGGCAAGAAGTCCGCCATAACCAGCGCCTAAGATGACAATTTGTTTTGACATAGTATGATATCCCCCGTCTTTACTAATTGTTGTTATAAGATAAATTATTTATTATTACGTTCTGCACTAATTTGAAGATAAGCATTTACAAAGCGGAACATTTTTTGTGCTTGTGGATCTTTTAATAATTTTAATAAACCAAAAAGACCGATAACTTCATTGCTTTCTTCAGCGCGATCTTTTGCTTCAATAGCAGTTGCTGCTATTGTTTTCACAGTATCTTTTACAGGTTCTACAATCTCTTGGATTGCACCAACAGTGTCGCTTTTTAATACTTCATCATTTGCAACAGTTTGTGCGAAATCATAAGACTTAGTTAAAATGTTAACAAGCTCAGTTAATTTTGGAAGCTGTTCTACTAGCGTAGTTAATGATTGTTGTACTTCAGGTTTTAATAACTGGTCAAGTACATCTAGTTGTCCTTGGCTAGCAGAAATTTGTACAGATTCTTGTTCAGGCTTTGTTTGAGTGATAGTTTCTGGCATCTCCAATTCTCCTTTACGATAACAATACTCTTATTTTGTGGAATAAGTATCCCGAATATAGGTAAGAACAGCAAAAAAATGCAAAACTTTATACAAAGCTTCACAAAATGAGATAAATGCCCTTAAATTTCTAATTCCAGTTGAAGAAATTTAAAATCATAATGTCTTACCTATTATTTATGAACTTGTCCGCATCATAGAAAAGTTCCTTTATCGGCAAGTGTATAATATATATCTTTTATTATATACTATATACACTTATGTTAACATAAAAAATGATTCGTAACTATATGGATTTGATTCCATAACTTAGTGATGACAAAGGACGAGGGCAGACATTTTATTTTCGAATGATTTAAAACATAGTCGAATATAGAGAAGAAAAGGGAAAAATGAGTAAGTTTTGTTCATTTTCCCTTTTTTTGATGATAGTTCGCGTGCTACATAAAAAGAATGAAGGGGCGTTTGATGCGAGTAAGATATTGAGAAAAGATTATGTGCAGTTCAAACAAATGAATGCGAAGAGAGGAACCTATCAAGCGCAATCAACTGATCCACCTCAAAGGGGAAATGTGGGCGGAAAAATTCGCATTTTCATTCGAAGTAAATACGGCCTGGTGAATTTTGATTTCAAATTAAAAAGGGATGCTCATAAGGAGACAGCAATCTCCAAAATGCAGTTGTACTATTTGAAAGAAGTAAGAAAAAATCAAGCTTAGAAGTAGCTGTGAGCTGAAAAAAATGAAGCATCGCGAATCAACCATCTACATCTTACAAGAGATAAACGAGTATTCGTTATGTGGTAGAACAATGGTGATTTTGGTGGAAGATATTAATAAAAAGTAAAACTCCCACCTCAAGATTTTAGGGGCGAGTTTTACTTTAGTGGGGCTAAAGTGCCTGTTGATTCAAAAATTCCCTTTATTATTCTGCTTCAGAAACAACTGTGAAGCGTTCGTTTTCGTGTTTTGGATTTTCGATTTCATCAAGTGTTGCTACAGCAAAATCTTCATAACTTACATAGCTATCGCCTTTTGAGTTAACAAGAAGATGATCTTTACCAGTTTTATAAGAACCAGTACGTTTTCCTAATGCGAATAGAGCAGAAGGGCTAATGAATGTCCAAGTAATGTCGTTTGTTTGTTGTAAAATTTCTAGGTTTTTGCCTTGATTTTGGGCAGTTGGAAGATATTCTGCTGGGAAATCTGGTGTTTCAAATACTCGTGTTGTTTTTGCTTCGTCTATAAATAGACTACCAGCACCGCCGACAACAATTAATTTTGTATGTGGCGCACCTTTCATGGCCTCAATTAATACGTTTCCGGCATCAACGTGAAGATGCTCTTTACCAGTTGGCGCACCAAATGCGTTCACAACTACATCGAATGTTTGAAGGTCGTTAGAAGTAAGATCGAATACGGATTTTTCTAATACTTTTACATTCTTGTCTGTAATGTTTGATGCGTTTCGTACAATTGCAGTAACTTCATGGCCGCGATCAAGTGCTTCTTTCATAATACGGCTTCCAGCTTTTCCACTTGCTCCGATAATTCCAATTTTCATAAGAAATCCCTCCGAAATTTTATAAAATAAGTAGTAAAGCTATATATCTAAAGGTGGATAGATAGTTTTATGATCAGGTTGTTTTATCAACGTGATGTAATCATTATAGTTACAACAATTTTGTTTGTCAATTCGATTGTAGGAAACATAATGATGTCCAGTTTGTTTAGGGAGTAAGTTATGTTAGGAATAATTACATTATTGTGTCATAAAACCTAACATTTTTTTGTCTAAACTTGTTGATTCTTAAAATTTTTTAGAATATAATCTTCTTATTGTTAAGAGAGGGGGAAGTGATTCGATGGAAATGTTAGCGAGATTGATTACGGATATAAATAATGTTCTTTGGACATATATTATGATAGGTATGTTAATTAGTATTGGCATTTATTTTTCTTTACGAGTTAATTTTGTTCAAATTCGCTATTTTGGTGAAATGATTCGCTTACTAGGAGATGGAGCGAGTTCGAAAACACGTAAAGCACAAAAGGAAAAGAATGGCGTTTCGTCATTCCAAGCGTTTTGTATGAGTACAGCTTCTCGTGTAGGTACAGGTAATTTAGCAGGTGTGGCAATTGCGATTTCAACTGGGGGACCTGGGGCTGTATTTTGGATGTGGCTGATTGCGATAATTGGTGGTGCATCTGCTTTTGTAGAAAGTACATTAGCGCAAATTTACAAAGTGAAAGATGGAAATACGTTCCGCGGGGGACCGGCGTATTATATGGAAAAAGGACTAAATAAGCGCTGGCTCGGTGCTATTTTCTCTATTTTAATCACAGTTAGTTTTGGTTTGATTTTTAATGCGGTACAGTCAAATACTGTGGCAGCAGCATTTGATGGCGCATTTCATACAGATAGTAGATTAGTCGGCATTGTAATGGCTGGACTGTTAGCAATTATTATTTTTGGTGGGGTAAAACGAATTGCTCGCGCTGTCGAAATGATTGTTCCTGTTATGGCGCTTATTTATATAGGAGTTGCCTTGTTCGTAGTGATTACAAATATTACAGAGATTCCAACTTTATTTAAAGAAATTATTTTACATGCTTTTGGGATTAAAGAAGTTGTTGGTGGTGGATTTGGAGCGGCTATTTTACTAGGGGTAAAACGTGGATTGTTTTCAAATGAAGCTGGTATGGGGAGCGCGCCAAACGCAGCAGCAACTGCGAATGTAACACATCCCGTCAAACAAGGGTTTATCCAAACATTAGGGGTATTTACAGATACATTGCTAATTTGTAGTTGTACAGCATTTATTATTTTGTTATCAGATGTATCAGGATTAGCTAATACAAATGGTATCCAATTAACACAACAAGCATTAAGTCAACATATTGGATCTTGGGCCTCTATTTTTGTAGCAGTTGCAATTTTCTTATTTGCATTTAGTTCACTTGTTGGGAATTACTATTATGGTGAAACAAATATTGAATTCTTAAATGGAAGTAAAGGGATATTGATCGTTTACCGAATTGCAGTGCTTGGTATGGTTATACTTGGTTCGGTAGCTACAATTCAAATTGTATGGGATTTAGCAGACCTATTTATGGGGATTATGGCTGTTATTAATTTAGTGGCAATTGTATTTCTATCTAAGTTTGCTTTTACAGCATTATCAGACTATGTAAAACAAAAGAAACAAGGAAGAGACCCAGTGTTTCATGCAAGTTCGATTCCGGGGCTAGAAAATACAGAGTGCTGGGAAGATTCTAAAGTAGAAGAAAAAGAACAAACTATGTAAAAAGGAGGTATCAGAGAAAATCTGATACCTTTTTTATATCTTTATAAAAGACGAACATTAATAATTTTTTTATATTCATTGTAATTTTTTTCGGAAATATAAGGATGTGGATTTAAATTTATGTTAGAATGGTTAAGGCCTTTATAAATAAGAGATAAATTCGTTTTTGTTGATATCATATTCATTTTACGTGAAAAATAAAAGTTCGGATTATTGATTGTTTTGTATGGTCAGACATTCAATGTTTAATAATTTACTAAAATGTTGAATAAGTTTTAAACGGAGGATTTTATATATGAAGTTTGTTATGTTTCTTGTAGGATTACTCGTTGTATTTATACTTGGTTTTCTTATAAGTACAGACCGAAAGAAAATTAAGTATAAACCAATTGTGGTGATGCTTATGGTTCAATTGGCATTATCGTACTTCCTATTAAGTACACAGATTGGGTATATTTTAGTAAAAGGAATTTCTGATGGATTTGGCGCCTTGCTCACATATGCTGAATCTGGAATCGTTTTCGTATTTGGGGGTCTTGTGAATAAGGGGGAAACCACATTCTTCCTCACAGCGTTATTACCAATTGTATTCTTCGCTGTATTAATTGGGATTTTGCAGCACTTCAAGATTTTACCACTGTTCATTCGCTCTGTTGGTTTTCTATTGAGTAAAGTAAATGGTTTAGGAAAACTAGAATCCTATAATGCAGTAGCAGCTGCAATCGTTGGTCAAGCAGAAGTATTTATTACGGTAAAAGATCAATTAAGTAAAATTCCAAAGCATCGTTTATATACACTTTGTGCATCTTCTATGTCAACAGTATCGATGTCAATTGTTGGTTCTTATATGAAAATGATTGAGCCGAAATATGTAGTCACAGCACTTGTATTAAACTTATTTAGTGGATTCATTATCGTTCATATTATTAATCCGTATGATATTACAGAAGAAGAAAATACGTTAAAATTAGAAAATAAAAAGAAGCAGTCATTCTTTGAAATGTTAGGCGAATATATTATGCTTGGCTTTACAATTGCAGTAACAGTAGCGGCAATGTTACTTGGTTTCGTAGCATTAATTACAGCCATTAATAGCTTGTTCGATGCGATTTTTGGAATGACATTCCAAGCTATTTTAGGATATATTTTCTCTCCTCTTGCATTTGTAATGGGCATTCCGAAATCAGAAGTGGTAACAGCGGGTCAAATTATGGCAACAAAATTAGTGTCAAATGAGTTTGTCGCGATGCTTGACCTTGGCAAAGTGGGAGGGGAATTATCTGCTCGCACAGTCGGTATTCTTTCGGTATTCCTTGTATCTTTTGCGAACTTTTCATCTATTGGCATTATCGCAGGAGCAACGAAAGGAATTGACGAAAATCAATCAAATGTTGTGTCGTCGTTCGGATTACGCCTTGTATATGGCGCAACTTTAGTGAGTGTTTTATCAGCGATTATTGTTGGCGTAATGTTATAAAAGTTAAAAGCAGTGAGCGTAAACTCACTGCTTTTGTTTATAAGGGAAAAATTATGTTGCATTTCTGTTAGATAACGCTTACAATTTGTATTGTAGGTGGTATCCATTTCAGACTTTGAATAAGGTAGGGAAGAAGAGACCGCCATTTGTAAATTGCAATTTATGTAAACGCTTACTGATTGTAAGGATTTTTCTTTTTAAACATTAGTAGTCAGACGTCATTCGTCATTCGTTGGACAACCGATAACACATGGGAAGTGGGGATTCACATATGAAACTAGTAATGTTTCTAATTGGTTTACTGGTAGTATTTGTACTAGCTTTTCTTGTAAGTTCAGATCGTAAGAAAATTAAATATAAACCAATTGCAATTATGCTTGTCATTCAATTAGCGTTATCCTATTTCTTACTAAATACAAAAATAGGATATGTGTTAGTAAAAGGAATTGCAGATGGTTTCGGCGCGATATTAAAATATGCGGAAGAAGGGGTTAATTTTGTATTTGGTGGTCTAGCAAATGATGGACAAGCACCATTCTTTTTAACAGTACTATTACCAATTATTTTCTTAGCTGTATTAATTGGAATTTTGCAGCATATTAAAATTTTACCAATTATCATTCGTGCAGTCGGTTTCGTATTAAGTAAGATTAATGGTTTAGGAAAACTAGAATCCTATAATGCAGTAGCAGCTGCAATCGTTGGTCAAGGTGAAGTGTTTATTACAGTAAAAGATCAATTAAGTAAATTACCGAAAAATCGTTTATATACACTTTGTGCATCTTCTATGTCAACAGTATCAATGTCAATTGTTGGTTCTTATATGAAAATGATTGAGCCGAAATATGTAGTCACAGCACTTGTATTAAACTTATTTAGTGGATTCATTATCGTTCATATTATTAATCCATATGATGTAAAAGAAGAGGACGATATTTTAGAATTACAAGAAGATAAGAAACAAACATTCTTTGAAATGTTAGGCGAATATATTATGCTTGGTTTCTCTATCGCTGTAACAGTGGCGGCGATGTTAATCGGTTTCGTAGCATTAATTACAGCAATTAACGGTGTATTCGATTCAATTTTCGGAATCACATTCCAAAGCATTTTAGGGTATATCTTCTCACCATTAGCATTTATTATGGGTATTCCAACATCAGAGATGCTAACAGCGGGACAAATTATGGCAACAAAATTAGTAACGAACGAATTCGTGGCAATGCTTGACCTTGGAAAAGTGGCCGGTGATTTATCGGATCGAACAGTAGGGATTTTATCAATCTTCCTCGTATCATTTGCGAACTTCTCATCTATCGGAATTATCGCTGGGGCGACGAAAAGTATTGATGGAAAACAAGCGAACGTTGTATCATCATTCGGATTAAAACTTGTATACGGTGCAACATTAGTAAGTATCTTATCAGCGGTTATCGTTGGGGTTATGCTTTAATTAGTAAGAAAAGCAATGGGTGTAGGCTCATTGCTTTTTTTGGTGCGCTCAGCATGTGCACATTTTCTGGAGTTCAACTCCTGAATCGTGAAGGAAGTCGGCGGAAAATCTCTAGTCTGAGGAGTACGAACTGCATAGAAAGTTAGGTATCATTGGATGAGATTGCAACATAAATGAAAGTCTTTACTGCTATAGGAGATTTTATCCCGCTATTTTAGGGCAGTAAGACTCCCACCTCAAGGTTCAAAGAGTAGCAAGGAAGATAGGTGGGAGTAGGGCTGCCCGTAACAGCCCGATTGGTGAGGGCTCATAATCAGTGGGGGATGAAGAAAACCCCCACTGATTAAAGTTTCACTTTATATAAATTCTACTTCTGTTCGTTTATATGTAACCGTTTGTTGAAGTACCACATCAATGATTGTTTCCTCATAGTAATGTCTGAATTTTGGAAGATTCTGAAATTCAGACATGATTTGTCTTTCCTTCTTCTTGTAGAAGCTCTACATAACCATCACCTGGCGGAAATGTTTTGAGAAATACTGCACGTAGCGACAACACACATCATGTATAGCGTATAACCTTACCTGTAGATGTTCCTGTATGAGTATTTTCTTTCAACGATACAAATTGCATTCCTGTCAAATGATTATGAATAATCGATGGTGTTCGCTTTTCTAAGTATATATTAAATATTGATTTTTATCGTTGTGAAAAATTCCTGTAACAAGAGAAAAATATTGAAAAAATGTAGGGGGGGTATTTAGTATTATGTATTTGGATATGAATTCGTATCATGTGTATGAAATTTAGGTTGGCTAGCTAGCTTTAAACAATTAAATATAAAGACAAACCTAATGAATAGTGAAATATTCCCGCTTATAAAAAAAGGAGGGTGAGATTTCCAATGATGCGATAAAAAATTTTATATCCTGCTGTTTGTGAAGAATCAAACTCCTGGATTTTCAGGGAGGAGTGTCGGAATATTCTGTCTAGTGTCTTGTTTGCAAGTGCTAACAAAGAGTTACGTTCTCTTATTATAACATCTGCAGAGAGAGGAGAGGAAGACCCATAACAGCCGCTAACATTGCAGCTATATTTGCTTAATATATTTAAGTTATTAAATTTAAATATATGTAATGATTTAAACAAGTTTATAAATGATTAACAAAAAAGTTCATGAAAGATTAGACTCGATTAATAGTAAAAGGAGATAATCATGGAAAAAGATATTAAACGTAAAATTAATCTCTTAAATATTCTTGTTGAGGAAAAGCGATGGTTTACGCTGGCGGAATTGGGAAGTAAACTACACTGTTCAAATAAAACCATTCGAAAAGATATATCAATTATTAATGATTTATTACCCAAAAATATAGTCATATGTTCCAAAAAAGGGAAAGGTGTAAAATTATCTTTATCCCAGAATCAATCAATTACTGAAGCAACTTCTAATCTCCTGAAGAAATCATTAACGTTTTTAGCGCTTCAACAATTATTAGAGGGACGTGCCAATACAGTGACCTCTTTAGCTGATAGACTATATCTCCCTGTTACCTCGACTAATGATGTACTAAAAAGAGTCAGTAGGTATATTGAAAAATTCGGTTTATGTTTAGAAAAAAAGCCATTAAGGATTTCAGGGGATGAATTTCAAATTATATTCATGTTTTCTGAGCGTTACTTGGAAGCTTTTCCCGATACAGAATGGCCCTTTACAGAATATAAAGAAGAAGTATTGATGGATTACGTACATGATATTGAAAAAAAATTAGATATTATATTTTATTCTAATGATAAAAGAAGATTAGCCTTTATTATAACAATTCTTTTTAAACGAATAAAACAAGGACATAAAGTAAAGTTTAGTGAATGGATTGTTAAACACACAGTAGAATCCATACATTATAAAAAAATATTTGAGGATAAAAATATAATCAAGGTGAACAAAAATAGACCTCTAAATATAGAAGAGCAAGTATTGTTGGTTATAGTTGTTAAGTTATCGAGATATATAAATAATAGTGGGAATACCTTGAAACAAGAAGAACTACTATTGTATAAAGAAGGAAAAACAATATTCTATAAATGTGTAAACGATTTCATTCGTCTCTTGGAACAAGAACTAAAAATAGAACTAGCCAATAGTGATGATTTTGTCTATGGGATAGTTGAGTATTGTAGGCAGACCTATCATATACTGAAATTTCTACCTAGAATAAAAGCGCCAGAAAAAGATACGTGTAAGTACATAAAGAAACATTATCCAGAAACGTTTGATTTAGTAAAACGAGCATATACGAAATGGGGGAAAGAAATGGGATTAACAGATATTCCTGACGAAGAATTTGCAAAGGTGACTATGCGTATTATAGCGACAGGAAAACAACATAACCTACACAAAAAAAAAGTATTGCTTATTACAGGTGAAGGTAAGAGTTGGGAAGAATATATGAAGAGTTGTATTAATAAACGTTATGGTAATCAATTAGAATTTGTAGAAGGAAATGCAAAGATTTTTCAGGGGAATATGGAAAATCTAGATATTGATTTTATTATTACTACTATACCCTTAGAAACGAATTGGAACTCTATTGTTTATGTATCACCGATACTTCAAGAACGAGATTTTTATGAAATAGGAATATTTGCAAAACAATAATAGTTTAGAGAGTAATAGCTACATCTTAATTATATATTTGTTTGATGAACAATTGTTAACAAAACATCATGGCTCACAGGAAGGTTTACAGCAGAAGCAACTTTCTCTCCAGTTCAACAACTTGTAGAAAAAGGAATGCTGTGTAAAACTCGTTCGGATCTAAGTGTACGGCGTTCAGTAGGCGTTAACCAACCCTATCATGCTGTAAAAACTTTAATGGAGTAAGACGAACGATTACAAAACCAGTTGTGCTTCTATTTTTACCTTTGTAAAGGTAAAAATAGAATGTATAAAAAATAAGAAACGCATATTATAATCATTTTATATGCAGGTAGTATTCATAAAACTTGCATTAAATAGGATGCAAACATCTTCATTACCCCCAACAAAAAGCTTTGGTATGTTTTATTGGAAACATCATACATCTAACAATATTATATTAGATGGGAAAAGGCAGTGTACTATGCTGAACATTCAGCATTACACTGCCTTATTTCTTAAAGCTTTAAATCGATGTTTGACAGATTTTTTGCATCAGAACCGTATGAAGAAGTAAAAGCAAAACAAAGTCTTTGGTCTGATGAAGGAGCGCAAATCTATATCAAGCGAAAGATAATCGAAAACACAACACCCCCCACGGAGAAAATACATTTTCCCCGTGGGGGGTGAGTTATAAAAGGAGCTTTTGGAACAGCCCCTTGGAGGCGATTTCGACTTACACAACAAAAGCACTTGAGTAACATAGTAAAACAAAATCATCGCTTTAGAAAGAAATGAATCCATTCTTTCTAAAGCGATACATATGATGAAAAAAGGACACCTTACTTTACCGAACCAATCTGTCCAAAATCAAGTAAAGTTCATTCATCATTAGAAATCTATATACCTCTTTCAAGTGGATGTATTTTTTGCGTCAGACTCTGTTTGCCGCTCCATTTTGTCTTCAGCAGCTTTTAACTTCTTTTCCAATTCTGTTTTTTCTTTTTCCCATGTTGCTTTGGCCGTCATTAGCTCCTGAATCTGCTTGTCTTTCCTCTCCAGTTGCTGTTTCAGATTTTCAGGCCCTCCTTGCAACTGATTCATTTGGGTTTCTAACTTCTGCTTTTCTTGTTCTAGCTTCTGAATCTGCTCGTCTTTCATTTCCAGTTGCTGTTTCAGATTTTCTGGCTCCCTTTGCAACTGATCCATTTGGGTTTCTAACTTTTGCTTTTCTTGTTCTAGCTTCTGAATCTGCTCGTCTTTCGTTTCCAGTTGCTGTTTCAGACTTTCTGGCCCTCCTTGCAACTGATTCATTTGGGTTTCTAACTTTTGCTTTTCTTGTTCTAGCTTCTGAATCTGCTCGTCTTTCGTTTCCAGTTGCTGTTTCAGACTTTCTGGCCCTCCTTGCAACTGATCTATTTGAAATTCCGACTGGTCTTTTTCATCTTTTTTTTGTGTTGAATTTAGTGAATCTCCCTTCCTATAAACTATATAATTTTCCCTATAAACAATTCTCGTATCATCCCAATAAAGTCTGGCAACTTCGATATGGTAATCATCCGTAGGGGATATCATCTGCTCACACTTGGTCATCGTTAACCTACAAGATGAGAACGTCCGCGTCGATTCGTTGATCTGTACGTTCTTGTCTTTTGAGATCCAGCCATACGTAGGGTCAAATTTTATGGAGCCGTGATATTTACCGTTTCGGTATAAATAAATCCCATAATTTAGGTAATCATCGTTTTTAAAAGTAATGTATAATATACCATCAATGTACTCCACTTTTTGAATCAGGTTTTTCAAGAAAGATACTTGTGCCTGTTCCCACTTTTTTAGTAACTGTGCTTTCTGTTCTGTTCCGAATTGATTAATTTTATCCCGTAGCCGATCTAACGTGTCTTGATCCACGCTTTCTCTAAGGCTCCCATTTTCGTATAAATTAACAAGCTCTTGCTCTAGTAGTAATGTGTCAATTTGTTTTTTGTATTCCTTCAACTTATCCTCTGTGCTCTTCAGTTGCTGTTTCAGCTTATCTGAGTCCTCTTGCAGAGTTTTAACCCGTTGCTTCTCCTGATTGTTTTCTTGGGCAGCTTGATCTAACTTTTCATGTAACCAATTAATGTATTGTACCTTATCTTCAATGATTTGATTGGCTTGTCCAATTTTGTTATTCGCATTCTGTGCGAATTCATCAAATTTTTTCTTTAAAGTATCGAAGGTATTGACAAATTTCGGCACATTTGTTTGGATTTTGGTTACATCCTCTTTCAGCTTATTTAAATGTGTATCTCCTGTCCATCCTGTAATTAGGCTCGTGGCCAATATGCCCAGCATTATTTTTTTCAACAACAAACATATATTCCTCCTCACCTAGATGTATTCATTCAAGTGACGACTTTACAAAATGCCATATTTTTCACTATCAAATAAAATTCCAAATTCCTTCTTCTCTCATCCTTTACAAATGAAAGAAAGGTGTGAGAGAAGAAGGTGATGAAGAAGCACATCATTTCCTCCTACTTAAAAAATATCCACTCTATTTTGTTTTTTTATTGGTTTGGTGTTCCCTGACGACGCTTACTCTTATTTTCGCTATCTATAATTTCAGGTAATGATGGATCTAAGTCTTTTATCGCATTCTCTTGGATTGCTTGCTGCACGTTATCCAGCACCTCTTTTAATTTATCAGCGATGTCTTTTGCAGCCGCTTCCGTATTCACATTTGCTTCCGTCAAGCTCTGACGTAATGTGGTAATCTCATTTTTAATTTGCTGAATTGAATTTTTGTCCTGTCCGCTTGTTCCATCCTTTTCTAGAAGCCCTCGAATTTTTTCTAAAAGGTCTGTTGGTTCTTTGAGGCTCTCATCTGTAATTTCCTTCATTAAGGCAGTGACATCTCCTGTCTTGTCATTTCCTACTATTTTCGTAATTTTCTCTTCTAGTTCTTTTTGGCTAGTTATATCCTTCGTATCCTTTTTCACTTTCTCAAAAAGGCTATCGATTTCCTTTTTGTCTTCCGGCTTTACTAGCAGATCTTCCTTCTGTTCTTTGTCGATTTCTTCCATAATCTGCGTCACTTTGTCGATATCCCCTGTTGTAATCTGATCTTGCTCTTTTTTAAGTAATTCTTTTAACTTTTCAATTCTATCTTTTTGTTTTTCCGTTAAAATGCCCTTGTCCTCTAAGTTCTTCCGTAAATTCTCAATTTGTTTTTGTAATTCGTTTTTTTTAGTTTGATCCAAATCTTTTAGTTGCTTTAACTCTTCTATGATTTGATCTTTTTCCTCAAATGTTGTCTCAAAGCCCTTAATCGCGTCTTCGATGGCTGTCAATTCCGTATCTAACCAATTGATATACTCTAATTTATCCTCGATAGTTGTATTTGCATCGTTTAATTTCTTATCCGCTTCGGTTTTCAACGTAGTAAATTTGTCAAAAACAGTTTTTAACTTTTGATTCGCCTTAACAACCTCTTGTTTTGCTTGTTCCATTGCTAGTTGCATTTGTTTTAATTTTTCATCACCAGTCCATTTCAGCACAGTAGCTGTTCCCGCAATAGATGACCCAACTAATGCGCTCATAAGAACAATTCCTTTTAAAGTTCCTAATGCCATTGTTTCATCTCTCCCTTATCTGTTTTTTAAATTTTTGTTAGAAAATTTGAATGTGCTTGTACATCGCTCGCCCTTTTCCTTCAAAAAACCTTGAGAACGTATTCTCCATTACAGAAGGAGAAGGGGATTGGAATCAAACATCATTCGTTCATGCTATAGTATCTATTGAAATGCCATGAAGAAACAACTCGTCTTTTTTCTTTTGTTAAAGGAATTTATACACTATTTATCCTCGTGTAAAAATGTTTTTATACTGAGAAAATAAGTGAAAGGAGGAAATCACAATGGCTAAAAAACAACTTCATTGCGCATTCTTTTTTCTAAGTATGTATTCTCTTTTCTCCGCATATTGTCCAAGCTCATGTTAAGCATTTACAAGAACTGCTTTCATAAAGGTAAACAGGTCATTTCATTCCGCATTCTTTTAGCAAGTCAAACATGCTTATAAAGAGAAAAGGAGGATTCTCTTTCATAGTGATTCGGAATCTCAGCTTGCTAGTTATTATGTTTACAAACTTGCGTCAATTCTATATAATTTGATTTAAGCAAAAAAGTTTCCTTAAGGAAAATAAAATCAAGATACATTTTATATTTATAGCAAAATGTATTTTTGTCTAAAGTTTGCCCTCGTGCAAAATATTTACCTGTGCGAAAGAGGAAGGGGAATACATAAAAAAATGGCTGGAGCTGTAGTTGTAAAAGATTTGTTTGTATCGTATCAAGGGAATCAAGTGGTTGAGAATGTTTCTTTTGATATTGAAAAGGGAAAGCTTGTTGGAATTATTGGCCCAAACGGAGCGGGAAAGTCTACTTTAATGAAAGCTGTTTTAGATTTAATCCCAAATGATAAGGGATATGTTCGAATTCTTGGAGAGGATATTCGAAGCGCTAGAAAGCGTGTTGCGTATGTACCACAAAGAAGTGATATAGATTGGGATTTCCCGATTACCGTTTTAGATGTCGTGTTAATCGGGACGTATCCATCTTTAGGCATGATGAAAAGACCGAAGAAAGAGCATCGAGAGTGGGCATTTGAGTGCTTAAAAAAAGTTGGAATGGAAGAGTTTAAAAATCGCCAAATTGGTGAGCTGTCAGGTGGACAACAACAACGTGTCTTTTTGGCAAGAGCATTAGCACAAAAGGCTGAGGTATTTTTCTTAGATGAGCCATTTGTTGGAATTGATGTAACAAGTGAAGAGACAATTATTAAAATTCTTAGAGAATTACGTAAAAAAGGAAAAACAATTGTTGTTGTACATCATGATTTAAGTAAAGCAGAATCCTATTTTGATAAATTACTATTATTGAATAAACGCTTCATTCAGTACGGAGAAGTGCAACAAGTGTTAGAGCCGACTATTCTGTCAAAAGCGTATGTGAATCAAGGAATATTCTTCAATAAGTCACCGGAGGTATACTCATCATGAAGGTTGTAGAATTTATAGATGCAATCATGCAGTACGGTTTTCTTCAGAAAGCTTTATTAACTTCTGTTATGGTGGGAATTATTGGTGGTGTAATTGGATGCTTTATTATATTACGAGGTATGGCATTGATGGGGGATGCCATTTCACATGCCGTCCTTCCAGGAGTAGCACTTTCTTATATGTTTGGAATGGACTACTTCATAGGTGCGGTTTTCACAGGGGTCATTACTGCGGTAGGAATTGGATTTGTAAGCCAAAATAGTCGTATTAAACAGGATATGGCAATTGGGATTATGTTTACATCTGTATTTGCTATAGGGATTATCTTAATAACCTTTATGAAGAGTAGTTCGGATTTGTACCACATTTTATTTGGAAATGTCTTAGCAGTTCGTTCTTCAGATATGTGGATGACACTTGTTATTGGAATTATCATTATCGGTCTTGTGATTCTATTTTATAAAGAACTACTGGTATCTACTTTTGACCCGATAATGGCACAAAGTTATGGATTGCCAAACAAGCTCATACATTATGGATTAATGGTTCTTCTTACGATGGTTACAGTTGCTTCACTTCAAACTGTAGGGATTATTCTGGTTGTTTCTATGTTAATCACACCAGCAGCTACAGCGTATTTATTAACAAACCGTTTATGGATTATGATTTATTTGGCTACGGGTATTGGTGCATTTTCATCTGTAGTAGGGTTATATTTTAGTTTCTCTTATAATCTTGCTTCAGGTGCAGCGATTGTTCTTGTTGCAACCTTCTTATTCGGATTAGCATTCTTTTTCTCACCGTCACAAGGTTTGTTTTGGAGAGCTATCAAAATGAGAAAAAATAGAGCAGAGTTGTCATAATGGATTGGAGGATAAAGATGAAATTGAAAAATGTTTTCTTTTCGATACTTTGTATTTTCGCATTTGGATTAACTGCATGTTCTAGTAACACAAATGGGAAGGGAGAGGGGAGTGGAAAATTAAAAGTTGTAACTACATACTCAATTATATATGATATGGTGAAGCAAATTGGTGGAGATAAAGTTGAGATTCATAGTCTTGTTCCAATCGGGGCTGATCCTCATGAATATGATCCGCTACCCAAAGATGTGATGCGAATGAAGGATGCTGATGTAGTGTTTTACAATGGTTTAAACTTAGAAGAAGGTAATTCATGGTTTGAAAAACTATTAAAAACGACAGGTAAATCAGGAAAGGACGCATCTGTTTATAAAGTAAGTAAGGGTGTAGAGCCGATTTATTTAGAAACAAAAGGATTAGAAAAAGAAACAGATCCACATGCGTGGATGAATATTGAAAATGGTATTATCTATGCTAAAAATGTGAAAGAAGCATTGATGAAAGAAGATCCTAAAAACAAAGAATTCTACGCTAAAAATGCGAAAGAGTATATAGCAGAACTTCAAAAACTGCATGAGGAGACAGTAAGAAAAATCCAGCAGCTTCCTGAAGAAAAACGTTACTTAATTTCTAGTGAAGGTGCGTTTAAATACTTTGGAAAAGCATATGGAATGCAAACAGGATATATTTGGGAAATTAATTCAGAGAACCAAGGTACTCCAGATCAAATTCGAGACGTTGTAAATTTAATTCAAGAAAAAAAGATTCCAGCTTTATTTGTGGAAACAAGTGTAGATTCACGTAGTATGGAAACTGTTTCAAAAGAAACGAATGTACCAATCGCTGGTAAAATCTTCACAGATTCACTTGGTAAGCCAGGTAAGGATGGAGATACTTACTTAAAAATGATGAAGTGGAATACAGATACAATTATTAATGGATTACAAAAATAAAATATCTTTAAAAATGATAAATATGTTAAAATCTACATCTAGTATCAAGGTAACAAATCATAGTATAATATTTATTCGATTAAAAGGGTCTATTTTTATATTAATTGAACTGTACCCCGAATCGTGGATACTTAAAAAGTCCATGATTCGGGGGTTTTGTCTATTTTTACACGCATTCCTCTTTATAAGGGAAACAATGATAAAAGTGAGGTACGGGAAATGAATAAAATAATTTTTTAAGGGACGTATTTTACATGCTACAGTTAGACATAATCCTTCTGGTAAATACTTTATATTATTGTTCATTAAATAGAAGAATTAAAACATTGAGCTGGAGAATGTTAAAAAATCGAAGCAAAAAATAGAGAGTACAGGTGATATTCATTGCCAATGTAAAAAGAAGTTTGAAGCTTCTAAATGAAAAAGAGGAATATATATATAAAATACAGATTTTTCAGTGGATTCGTACCACATTGAATGCATGCCCTAAAGGATACGGAATGAAACGGCCTGTTTCCCTTTATGAAAGCAGTTCTTGTAAATGCTTATCGCTTATAAGGTAAGAAAGGCATGATACAACAGCAACAAAAGAAACAAACCTAAGAAATAATATACAACTACAAGGAAGAATGGTTGTAGAATGTTTTTCCATAGGTACCTTTTCTGGGGGGGCATGTGGAAACCGCTTAACATGAGCTTGAACAATATGCGGAAAAAAGAGAATACATACTTAGAAAAAAGAATGCGCAATGAAGTTGTTTTTTAGCCATTGTGGTTTCCTCCTTTCACTTATTTTCTCAGTATAAAAATATTTTAAGAGGATAAATAGTGTATAAATTCCTTTAACAAAAGAAAAAAGACGAGTTGTTTCCTCATGGCATTTCAATAGATAATATAGCATGAACGGATGATGTTTGATTCCAATCATCTTCTCCTTCTCACTTCTGTATATGAAAAAAGGAGATTGAGACGAAAAGGGTCATTTGAAACGCTGGTAATCCCCGAGAAATACCTCCTTTATTTCAATAAAATTCAAAAAATTCACCTCTCTAGGTTACTCATTAAATTCGCATGGTGAATACGTTCCCAAGGGTGTTTTTGGAATTAGGGGAAAGTTGCAAGCGAATTCAATCTTTCCAAACAATCTAATCATTCGAACTGATAAAAAATAGATAAGGGAGAGATGGAACAATGGTACTAGGAACTTTAAAAGGAATTGTTCTTACGGGCACACTAGTTGGGTCATCTATTGCGGGAACAGCTACTGTGATGATTACAACAGATGAAATCGACAAAGAACATAAAGAAGATCTGGTAATAAAGCCCAAACACAAAAACGAAATCGGTACCCTTTTTGACAACCTAAAAAAGGATAAGCTGAATATAGATAAACAAAAAGAACTAGAAGAGAAAATTACGGAAATAGTAGGAAATGACAAGACAGGAGATGTCACTGCCTTAATGAAGGAAATTACAGATGAGAGCCTCAAAGAACCAACAGACCTTTTAGAAAAAATTCGAGGGCTTCTAGAAAAGGATGGAACAAGCGGACAGGACAAAAATTCAATTCAGCAAATTAAAAATGAGATTACCGCATTACGTCAGAGCTTGACGGAAGCAAATGTGAATACGGAAGCGGCTGCAAAAGACATCGCTGATAAATTAAAAGAGGTGCTGGATAACGTGCAGCAAGCAATCCAAGAGAATGCGGTAAAAGACTTAGATCCATCATTACCTGAAATTACAGATAACGAAGATAAAGGTAAGCGTCGTCCGGGAGCACCAAATAAAGTAAATGTTTTTTAAGCAGTCACCTAAATGAATACATTTAGGCGAGGAGGAATATACGATTGTTGTTGAAAAAAATGATGCTGGGCATATTGGCCACGAGCCTAATTACAGGATGGACAGGAGATACACATTTAAATAAGCTGAAAGAGGATGTAACCGAAATCCAAACAAATGTGCCGAAATTTGTCAATACCTTCGATACTTTAAAGAAAAAATTTGATGAATTCGCACAGAATGCGAATAACAAAATTGGACAAGCCAATCAAATCATTGAAAATAAGGTACAATACATTAATTGGTTACATGAAACGTTAGATCAAGCTGCCCAAGAAAACAATCAGGAGAAGCAACGGGTTAAAACTCTGCAAGAGGACTCAGATAAGCTGAAACAGCAACTCACATTACTTTTAAAAACGATGATTACCTATCATATCAAATCAATTTATTCTCAGACGGGAAGCGCTTCGACACATTATATAACGGCGGAAACCGTTACACGCTGTTAAACAAAGAGAAGCGGGTGTGGAAAGCCGCATGTCCGAGCACTTTTGGGAAGACGCCGTGTGAAGTAGCTACGGAGGAGAAGGATTATAATATCTGGGTATCACCTAGCAATAGATACTATATCGAGGTTTACAGATGGAGATTTAATGAACATTATAGAATTTATACAAAGGGATATCCACTAAATTCAACACAAAAGGAAGATGAAAAAGACCAGTCGGAAATTCAAATGGATCAGTTGCAAGTAGGGCCAGAAAATCTGAAACAGCAACTGGAGAGGAAAGACAAGCAGTTTCAGGAGCTAATGACGGCCAAAGCAACATGGGAAAAAGAAAAAACAGAATTGGAAAAGAAGTTAAAAGTTGCTGAAGACAAAATAGAGCGGCAAACAGAGTCTGATGCAAAGAATACATCCACTTGAAAGAAGTATATAGATTTCTAATGAGATTTATTATTATGCAGCTATTCTCAATAGTTGATGAATGAACTTTACTTGATTTTGGACAGATTGGTTCCATAAAGTAAAAAGTCCTTTTTTCATCATATGTATCACTTTAGAAAGAATGGATTCATTTCTTTCTAAAGTGATAATTTTGTTTTACTATGTTACTCAAGTGTTTTTGTTGTGTAAGTCGAACTCGCCTCCAAGGGGGGGCAAAAAGCTCCTTTTATGCCTCATCCCACTTCAAGCTTTAAGAAATAAGGCAGTGTAATGCTGAATGTTCAGCATTACACTGCCTTTTCCCATCTAACATAGAAAAGTGTATGCATATCTTCATCAGAAGAATATGTATGCACTTTTTTTGAGCGTTCTCAACTTTGTTTTGTAGAAATTGTGTTTGTATATCCACTTGCCTATTTAAGTTCGATTCCTTTCTTTTATATTCTATCCATTATCGATGTGTGTGATTGTTCTATCATTGGTTATCATATTGGTTTACAATGTCCAAGCGAAGACGTTGGTCATCTTGTACAAAGGGTTCGATTCAAGCGGGAATAATTTGAAACGGACTACAAACCTGTGATTCGTACTGACAATGGTTCATCATTTATTTCGAATGTATTTGAAAAAGTATGCCCCATTTGTGAATCTTGCATGGGAGAATTCCACCGAAGACACCACATATGAATGCCCATATCGAGTCATACGAATGTTTGAAGTGATGCATGTTTCAAACATATGTAGACGCTTATCAAGAAGTAACTATATATTGAGTTTTACAACAACGATCCATTCTTATATTTTTGGTTTATCACCAAATGAATTGTATCGACGAATTTAAATAGAAGAGTGAAAAATCAAAGAAGTTCGAGTATGAGGCGTATTTTTTCTTGCCTTATCTGGAAAGAAAGAGAAATTCTTTGAAACAATGGGTTAAGGGTAGTATGTGTCCAAAATTAGGGGGAATCTGACTTCGTATGATTATATGGAAACAATGGAAAACGCCTAAGATAAGCATAAAGGAATTACGATCATTAGGAGTTCCCAAAGCATACGAATGAGGAAATAGCGGAAGAAATATTGGAGAATTTCTAATAGCCCAATCTTAGCAAGAACCCTAAACAATTCATTCTTGAATTGTTTAGGGCTTAAAAGCTTACGTAGCAGCTATTCACTGATTCGTCAGACTGAATTGAACCGATGTATACGGGAGGTCGGAGGTTAATCACCTTCTCCTACTCGATTTGGTGTATTCTCATTTAGATGTTTCGAACCTTTTGGAAAGCTTTGAGACATGTGCCTGCATAATATCTTGTAAATCAAGGTCATATTTCTGTGAAAGAATAATAAGGTTCGCTAGTACATCTCCAAGTTCTTCTTTTAGTTCTCGTGTTAATTCTTCTTGTCCTTTTGTTTGTTCATCAGGACGATCTCTTCCAATTTCAATGGCACGCACAACGCGGGAAACTTCACCTACTTCTTCTGTTAAGAAATTTAAGCGAATAAAGGCATTATATTGTAACCAGTTTCGTTTTTTATAAAATTCCTCGACCCATCTTTGAAATTCAACTATATTCAATTCTTTCTCATCCCCTCAATATGTTGTACAATGTTTATTGTATCATAACAATATATAGCTTTGGGGTGTAGGTATGAGAAAAATTTGTGTATTTGCAGGTTCGAACTTAGGAGAGAGACCTGAATTTAAAGAGCAGGCTATTAAGCTTGGAAAAATGCTTGTCCAGAATCATTATGAACTAGTATATGGCGGCTCATGTGTAGGATTAATGGGAGAAGTAGCGAATGAAGTGTTACGTCTAGGTGGACGTGTTACAGGTGTTATGCCTCGTGGGTTATTTCGTGGAGAGATTGTTCATGAAGGGTTAACAGAACTCATTGAAGTAGAAACAATGCATGAACGTAAAGCGAAAATGGGAGAACTTGCAGATGCATTTATTGCGTTACCTGGTGGATATGGGACGTTTGAAGAATTATTTGAAGTCGTATGCTGGTCGCAAATTGGAATTCATGATAAACCAGTTGGTTTATTAAATGTGAAAGATTTTTATGAGCCGATTTTGCAAATGGTAAATCGTGCAGCAGAAGAAGGATTTATGAATCCATCTAATAAAGAATTAATCGTTTCAGCAGATGATGCAGAAGAATTATTGCGCCATTTGAAAAATTACCAGCGCCCTGTAATGGGGAATAAGTGGAAACAATTATCGTAAATAATGAATTCAAAAATGCATGTTTTTTAACATGCATTTTTATATAGAGAAATAAGCTAGAAGAGAGAAAAGAACTTTTCAGCAGAATTCGTGTCAATATGAATAACAATGAAACGCCCTCTGAAATTTGGGGGCGTTTCATTGTTAAGTGTATTTTCGGGACCTAGCGGTTAGAATATCTAGTTGCGGTGGCAAGCCTCTTGTGTCTAAGGTTCTTACAGAAGAGAAAGGAAAGAGCACTTTCTATACGGAAGAACCGGATCCGTTAGGGCGGGGCATTATTTATTTAAGAATGCACGTAGCATCCAAGCGTGTTTTTCTAGTTCTGTGTAAATGCCGAGTAGTAAGTCAGATGTTGTTTCATCGTTTGCATTTTCAGCAATTTCCATGCCTTTTTTGAGTTCGTCTAACATCATTTCATAGTCTTTCAAGATTGATTCAACCATCCCTTCTGCAGTTTCTCCGTAAGAAGCTTCTTGAACAGAAGATCGTGTTAAGTATTCTTTCATTGTTGCTACTGGTTTGCCGCCGATTGCTAAAATCCGTTCTGCGATTTCATCAATGTGTTCAGCTGCTTCTGTATAATATTGTTCGAATTTTTCATGTAGGACGAAGAAGTGAGGTCCTTTTACGTACCAATGGAAGTTGTGTAGTTTTGTAAATAGTACGTTCCAGTCTGCTACTTGTTTATTTAATACTTCGATTACTTGTGTATTCATATAATCCATCTCCTTTTGAGTTATTATTTTATACCAATTACTAATTTATAATAATTATAAATTAGTAATTGGTATAAATCAAGCCTTTGAAACAATATTTTAAAAGATTTTTGAATGAGATGTAATGTTATATAGGAATATATGTTTATTTTTCTTCTTGTGGTGGCATATATATAGAAAAAGGGAATATAGAAAGGGGAATGGAGGAAGATGGAACTCCAGTTTCAAAATGTGCATCAGCAAGCTGGAAATTGGTACGTGCTGGATGCAGAATTTCCTTGGGATATTCAACAAGTGAAAAATGATGTTTTTTCACTCATTGAGAAGCGTGAAATTCCTGTTATTTTTTGCGATACGTGTGAGACGAATGAAGTTCTTCTCATGTTAGGAGAAGAGGAAGAAGAATTTTTATTTCCTTTGAACGGCTTTTATCATAAAGAAAAAAGACTCATTTTTATATGCAGGTGGGAACAATATGAACAAGTGCTCAAAACGTTGTTACATGAGTTTCGACACTCTATGCAACAGGAACAGAATGTTTTATATATAGATAACGAGGCATATGAACGACGATGGATAGAAAGAGATGCTCGTACATTTGCTGAACGAAAAATGAATGAATATATAAGAGGGAAAATAAACTAAGGCATAGTGATCAAGTCTACTATGCTTTTTACTTATTAAATTTTAGTATTTGACATTTTTAAAGTTTAGTTCTAAACTAATGATATGAAATGAGCGAGGTGATGGAATGAAAACAGAAGATAGACTAGGTTTACTATTATGGTTCCGTTTATCGCGCTTTTATAACAAAAGTATTCGTGAAACAAATCAGCATTTAAAGAAATGGAATTTGTCTGCTGCACAGTTTGATGTTTTAGCTCAAATTGGTGGACAAGAACGATTAACACAGCGGGAACTTGGAAAGAAGTTATTTGTTACGAAAGGGAATATTACGCAACTTTTAAGCAAGATGGAAAAGTCAGGATGGATTCAGCGGGAACGGGAAGGGGCGACGAAATATCTTTCGTTAACAGAAAGGGGAAGAGCGTTATATCAAGAAACTGTTCCACCGCAAGAAACATTTCAAGCGGAACAGTTTGGAAAGTTAAATCATAAGGAACAGCGACAATTATTAGAATTACTTCGAAAGCTACAATAAAAAATTTTAAGAAAATATCTCGAATATGAGATAAAATGAGGTGAAGAATATGTTTCGAAAAATTGATCATAAAAATATGGGAAGAGCAAATCACGGTTGGTTACATACACATTTTCATTTTTCATTTGCAGACTACTATAATCCAAATAATATGAACTTCGGAGTGCTTCGCGTTATTAATGATGATTTAGTAGCGGCGCAAACAGGATTTGATATGCATCCACACCGTGATATGGAGATTATTTCTTACGTTGTAGATGGAGCGCTAACGCACCAAGATAGTATGGGAAACCGCGGTACAATTGAGCGTGGGCATGTTCAATATATGAGTGCTGGTACAGGGGTATTTCATAGTGAACATAATTTAGGAAATGAAACATTGCGTCTATTACAAATTTGGATTTTACCAGACTATGCTGGCCATAAGCCAAACTATGGAGAGTTTAAATTTGATTGGAATAAACGCGAAAATACATGGTTCCATATGGTGTCCTCAGTTGATGGTGATGCACCAATTACCATTCACCAAGATGCAAATATATATTCTTTATCATTAGAAGCAGGAAAAGAGATTTGTTTCCCTGTAAATGAAGGACGTCAAGTTTATCTTATACAAATTGAAGGAAGCGGTATTGTAAATGATGAAACACTTGTCATGCGAGATGCAGCGGAAGTTGTTGAGGAGGACATTTATATTCAAGCAAAAGAGCAGTCACATTATTTGGTGATTGAAATGAAAAAACAATAAGAGTTATTACTTATCAAAAGAAGTAGGGCATGAAAAAGATGCGCTACTTCTTTTGATTTGCTGTTTTGGATGAAATTGTAAGAAAATTATTTCTCAATATTTTCCAAAAGGATATATTTTCCTTTTTTTGAAGTGTATAAGAGTGTCAAAAAATTTTTGGGGAATTCGGGACATCAAACGTACAGGCAGAAGAACAAATTCAATATCACCCAAAATTTAAAACACCTGCTTACATAGGGGAAGAATGGAAAGCACCAGAAGGAGTAGATAAAAAAGAATCTGTCTTTCAATATTTAGAGAGTAAGAAAGCAATGTTCAAATTAGCCGGAAATGTAGAAAAACATTTCAAGATTGTTGGGGAAGAAAAAGATGAGAAGTCGGAGACAACTCATATTAAGCTAGTTGAGAAATATAATGACATTCCTGTGTATGGCTCAGATCAAACGATCACATTTGATAAAGAAAATAATGTGAAGGCTTTTTTCGGACAAGTCATTCCAAATTTAGAGGATAAAAATATTCCGACTGCAACGAGCATTACGGATGAACAAGCTGTAAACATTGCAAAGAAAAATATTGAAAAAGAAATTGGAAAAGTGAATCAATATGATGGTGTAAAAAAAGATTTATATGTGTATGAAAAAGACGGGAACTACTATCTTACTTATCTTGTAAAAGCATCTATTTCCAAACCAGCTCCAGGATATTGGCATTATTTTATTGATGCAACAAATGGAAATGTGATTGAGAAATATAATGCAATCGATTCTATTACAGGATTTGGATACGGTGTATTAGGAAACAAAGCATCATTTGAAATTGCTCAAGATGAGAAAACAGGTGTATATAACTTGTTTGATGGGAAACGTGGGCAAGGTGTTCATACATTTGACGCAAAAAATATGGACGAGAATATATTTATAATTTTATCACAATGGTTTGGTTATACAGGAGAAGAAATAGAGAGTAAATCTAAGTTCTTTGAGGACAAAGCTGCAGTTGACGCACATGTAAATGCCGGAAAAGTATATGATTATTATAAAAAGACTTTTAATCGCAATTCTTTCGATAATAAAGGTGCAAAGCTCATTTCAGCTGTTCACGTAGGTGAGGCTTGGAATAATGCGGCATGGAATGGCGTACAAATGGTATATGGTGATGGTGATGGAAAAACATTTATTCCATTATCTGCAGGATTAGATGTAATTGGTCATGAATTAACACATGCTGTAACAGAATATACAGCGAATTTAGTTTATCAAAATGAATCAGGTGCATTGAACGAATCGATATCGGATATTATGGGTGTTATGGTTGAGAAGAAAAACTGGGATATAGGGGCTGATATTTACACGCCTGATATTGAAGGAGATGCGCTTCGTTCTCTGAAAGATCCAGCTTCGATTCCAAATCCGTTAAAGCCAGGTGAAGGGTATCCAGATCATTATAGCAAACGCTATGTAGGACCATATGATAACGGTGGTGTTCATATTAATAGTAGTATTAATAATAAAGCGGCATATTTAGTTTCTGAGGGCGGAGAGCATTACGGTGTAAAAGTAACTGGCATTGGCCGCGAAGCGACAGAAAAAATTTACTATCATGCGCTTACGAAATATTTAACTGCAAATGCTGATTTTAAAATGATGCGTCAAGCTGCTCTGCAATCTGCTGAAGATTTATATGGTGAAAATTCTAAAGCAGTACAAGCTGTAGACAAAGCTTATGAGTCAGTAGGCGTAAAATAATAGGGGAAAAGACCTGACTTAGCTGAGTCAGGTCTTTTGTACATTAGTCACGAATGCCAAGAGCGATTTTTGCCATACGGGACATACGTTCTTTAGACCAAGGCGGATTCCAAACAACATTTACTTCTATTTCATTTACTTCAGGTACATTTGTTGATAGTACTTTTTTTACATCGGATACAATTTGCCCAGCCATCGGGCAACCGATAGAAGTCATTGTCATAGTAATAACAACGTTATTTTGTTCGTCAGCGGTAACATCATATACTAAACCAAGGTTGATGATATCAACGCCTAATTCAGGATCAATCACAGCTTCCAAGTTTGCATATATCTTATCTTCAAATTCCTTTGACATGTAGCACACTCCTAATATTAGTGATAGTCATTCTCATTATAAAGGAAAAAAGATAAAGATGCAGTGAAATAGCTCACACATGTTTCATGAAGTGCTTTCTATAATGGCGGTAAGTAGCAGAAAGGAGCATACATATAGATTATAATAAGACTCCTTTTATTGTGATATGGGAAATAACGCGTGATTGTGAATGTCGTTACATATGGGGAGAATCTCGTGAGAGAACGTCTATAGTAATAGAAGATTACTTAGAAAGTGAACTATACTGGGTTTGAAAAAGTAAAAAATCCAGGCTCCTTTAAAAGGAGTACCTGGATAAAAGGAATTTTATTCTGTTTTAAATCGCGATACGAGAGTATCTAATTCTTCTACTGTTCGTTTCATTTGACTTGCTGTAGAAGTCATTTCATTTATAACAATTACTTTTCTTTCCGCTGATTTTGCAGTTTGAGTCGCTTCTGCGGATACTTCATTAGCGATAGAAGCAATGTTGTTAAGAGATGCGTTCATTTCTTCGGTACTTGCTGCCATCTCTTCCGCTGTTGCAGAGATTTCTTGTATTTGTGTGGAAACATGGTTTACTTGTTCTACAATTGTTGTAAAGGAATCTCCAGCTTTGCGAATTACATGAATTCCTTCTGCAGATTCTGCTTGTCCTCGTGACATCATAGAACTTGCTGTTTCTGTATCATTTTGAATTTGATGCAATAGCGTGTTAATATCAGTTGCAGCTGTTTTAGATTGTTCTGCAAGTTTGCGGACCTCATCTGCGACAACTGCAAATCCTTTTCCTTGTTCCCCAGCCCGAGCAGCCTCGATAGAAGCATTGAGAGCAAGTAAATTTGTTTGTTCCGCAATGTTAGAAATAGATTGCAATGCTGTATCGATATGTTTTGTGTGAGTGATTAGACGTTCGACAACTTGTGATGTAGCATTGACTGCTTCATGAATTGTTGTCATTTGTGTAATCGATTTCTGAATAACGGCAGTACCGTTATTGGCATGATCTGAAGTAGTAACAGCTAACTCAGCAACAGAAGAAGCAGCTCCCGCAATGCGCTGCACATTCATGGTCATGTCATCCATAGCAGTAGAACTTTCTTCCATGCTAGAAGTTTGAGATTGAATACTTGTTTCTAATTCAGACATGGTACGCTGAACTTTTAATGTAGCTTCTCTTGATGTATTCGTTTTTTCGAGCATGTTTTCAGAAGCTGTTTGAACTTCCTTAGATGTTTTTTGTACTCGATGAATAATGTGCTGTAAATTTTCTAGCAATTTATTAAAGGAAGTAGCAATTTCACCAACTTCATCATTACTGTTTACTTGTAAACGACCTGTTAAGTCCCCTTCTTGAGATGCTAATTCTTTTAACTTTATATCAATTTGTTGAATTGGTTTAACAAGTTTATCAGAGAACCACCATGCAAGAATAATGGCAACAACACTACAGATAATAAGAGATAACAATACAACATATACAATGAACGATGAGAATTGGTCGATTTTTTGAATGGACTGTTCACGTAGTTTTGCTTGTTCATTGCTATAGTTTGTGAAATCCCCTATTACTTTATAGACGGTCGCATTTTCTGTTTCAGCAAGTTGAATAGCTTCTTCCCACTTTTCCTTTTTTGCAAGTGGAAAGACTTTTGTGTCAATAAATTCTCTCCATTTAGCCCCTAGTTGCATTGTATCTCTTAGCTGTTCATTGGCATGAGAGTCCGCAAGAAGTTTGTCCTTCGTACTTTCAATGTGCTTACTCATTTCATGAAATTTGTCGATTTCCACTTGATCATGTTGTAATAAATAACCACGTAGAGCAGAAAGTTGCACTTGATAAGCCTCTCCATGTTCCTTTAATTCTGTTGCTAAAGGGGAGATATCTGTTTGTAATGTCTCAGCTTTTTTGGATTGATCGGTAGCAAAAAATAAAATAAGAGCTAATGCAATACTGAATAAAGCACAAGTTGCTATCATCATGAATATCAATTTTTTGCGAATACTAATAAAACTCATACGAAAAACCTCCTTTTAATCATTCTATTAAGATTTTTAGATATAATAATGTGAAAAGCTTTATCCCGCTATTTTATGGTAGTAAGACTCCCACCTCAAGATTCAGAAAGAAGCAAGGAAGATAGGTGGGAGCCTTACTGCCCGTAACAGCCCGATTGGTGAAGGCTCATAATCGATGGGGATGAAGCCCCCACTGATTAAAGTTTCACTTTATCCTATATCTTGTTGGAATAAAACGTTCTTTCCATTAGGAATTATAGCAGACAGTCATTCAAAGAGGAAAGCATAAGATATTTCTTTTCGAGATATATGTAAATCCATGATAAATAATAAAAAAGAGAGACAAATGAAAAGTCTCTCTTACAATCTATTATGAAGTTGTTTTAAAATGCGCAACAAGTGCTTCTAGCTCCTCTACAGTAGCTTTCATCTCTGATGATTTTGTAGCGACTTCTTTCATTACATGAACTTGTTCACCAGCTGAATTGGATGTTTGGGTTGTATCAGCTGCCACCTCATTTGAAATGGAGGCGATATTATTTAAGGATGCATTCATTTCTTCAGCACTTGCAGCCATTTCTTCAGCAGTAGCAGACATTTCTTGCATTTGTGTAGAAACTTCATTTATATGGTTTACAATTGCTGTAAAAGAAGAACCAGCAGTACGAATGACCGTAATTCCTTGAGATGCTTCTGATTGCCCTTGTGTCATCATATCATTGGCAGCTTGTGTATCATTTTGAATTTGACGTAATAAATGGTTAATATCAGTCGCTGCTGTTTTAGATTGTTCAGCCAGTTTGCGAACTTCATCTGCAACAACCGCAAATCCTTTTCCTTGTTCCCCAGCCCGAGCAGCTTCAATGGAAGCATTTAAAGCTAATAAGTTTGTTTGTTCCGCAATATTAGAAATGGATTGTACAGCTGTATCAATATGTTTTGTATGTGTAATTAGGCGTTCCACAACTTGTGATGTGGCGTTGACTGCTTCATGTATTGTATTCATTTGTGAAATTGATTTTTCAATAACTTTGCCACCATCGTCTGCTTTTTCAGCTGTTGTCATTGCTAATTCTGCGACAGAAGAAGCAGATTCCGCAATGCGCTGTACGCTTTTTGACATGTCGTCCATAGCAGTGGAGCTTTCTTCTATACTAGAAACTTGTGAACGAATACTATCATCAAGAGATACCATTGTATCTTGAATTTGTGATGTCGCATCCATAGAAGCAATTGTGCTGGAATACATGCTTAACGATGCTTCCTTTACATTCGTAGATGTTTGTTGTACCTGTTGAATAATATGTTGTAAATTTGCGAGCATTTGGTTGAAAGAATGAGCGATGTTGCCAATTTCATCTCTACTATTTACGTCTAATCTTGCTGTTAAATCACCATCTTTAGAAGCTAATTCTTTTAATTTAGAATCAATTTTTTGGATCGGTTTAACAAGATGGCCGGAGAACCACCAAGCTAATAAGATAGAAATAATCGTACATGCAATAAGCGAGAAGAAAATAATATATTGGATGAATTCGGATGAAGTATGAATATCCTCAATTAATTGATTTTGTTTTTCTTTTTCTTCATTTGCATATTTTGTAAAGCGATCCAATAGATCATTGACGTAATCCGTTTGTTCTATTGCAATTTTGGAAGCTTCCTCCCACTTTCCTTCACGTGCAAGTGGAAGAACTTCATTATCAATCACACTGCGCCATTTTCCCCCCATTAAAATAGCTTCTTTCATCCCTTCTGACAGCTTTTTATCACTTGTCACTTCTTTACGTGTATCTGCTAATTTTTTGCCTTCTCGATTAAATTTATCTAACCCTTTTTGATCATGAGATAGTAAATATTCCTGTAAGCCAGCAACTTGTGCTTGAAACCAATCTCCTCTCTCTTTTAAAATAGTAGCTCGTTTCGATACTTCAGATTTTAAGGTTTCAGCCTTGTGCGTCTCACTTATTGCATAGGAAAGAATAATAATGAGTGCAATACTAAATAAGGAACATATACCTAAAAACATAAAGAGAAGCTTTTTACGAATTCCGATCTGTTTCATAATCTCTCCACCTTTAAAATTGATTATTATAATTAATAGATGTTTATGAAAAAGAACTGAAACACTTTAAGCGAAAAAGTGCTTCATATTCTAGTACAAGTATAGCAGATTATAGGAATTCAATCCCTAATTTATGGGAATGTTCGTAAAATGTTTACATTTCCATAGTAAAAAATATAAATAAAAAACTATTGTATTTCTAGAACACATCATGTATACTTCTAATTAGTTGATATTGATAATCGTTATCAATATCAACTAAAACATTACTCTTCGTTATGTTGGTCATACCCCTTTTGACTACGTAAAGTCAGAGATAAAATGTTGAAATACCTTGTGTCCTATTCTACAGAATTATGGTAATCTCCAACCTCAACTTATATGCGTTAAGCATGCAAAAAAGGATCCTATCCGTGAAGGGATCCTTTTTTGCATTATATAGTAACAAGGTTTCTCAATTTCTTTTCTACATACTTTGATTGAATGGACGTGTTTTAAGAAACTGCGGTGTGAAAATACCAATCCATATAAAAATGATGCCAAGCCACTGAAGTGGAGACATAACTTCAATACAAAACCTTCTTTCTAAATAAAAGCGCCCGTTGTCCAAGTTAGGACAACGGGCAAACGAAACAGAGTAAAAGCTCTGCAAAATTCCGCCGCTCATAAAGACATATTGAGTTTGAATAGGGAATTCTCTTTCTATTATGTTCCGAAGCAATCGTAGAGTCTATGAATGCTACAAAGCTTTTGGAAACACAATCGAACATTTTACACCTTGAGGCGTATTTTGAATGCCGTAAGGGAATTGGTGCTTATCTAATATTTGTTTTACAATATACAAGCCCAAACCGCTTCCATGTACTAGGCCGTGTTTGCTAGGATTGGCTCGATAAAACGGCTCAAATAGATGAGCTAATTTTTCCTCTTCAATTTGTGTACCTGTATTTAATACTTCCAAAGCATAAGCATTTGGCTTTTCATAAAGTTTTATATATACATGTTGATGGTCGATTGTATAGTTAATCGCATTTGAAACAATATTAAAAATGGCTGTTTGAATAAATTTATGGTCAGCTAAAATTTGTACGTCTGGTTTGATATTAGATTGAACATTTAATTGCTTTACATTTACAAAATAATCTACCTTCTTCATAATATCTTCAAGTATGTTAGATAGGCAAATGACTTGTAGATTCGGTTTGAACTGAGGATTTTGTATTTTGGATAATTCCGACATTTCTTCCGTTAAATTGTTAATATCCTGCATCATCTCATAGGAACGCTTTAAATATTTATCGCGATCTTTATAAGCGCCGATTCCGTGAATCATACCATCTAATTGCCCCATAACAGCTGTAATTGGTGTTTTTAATTCATGAGACAGCATGGACATAAATTCTTTACGCGATCTCTCCAGTTCTTGTTCTCTTTTCAGTTCGTTTCTTAAATCTTTATTCGTTTCATGTAATCTTTTAACAATTTGTTGTGCTCCAACAGCTAAAGTTTCTAAACCATAATTCTCTTTTTGTATATTTGTAGATGGTTTATCGGAGAAATCGAGATTCATAATTTCTCGCAATGTTTCGCTCATATAGTGAAATGGTTTCGCTATTAATGTTGTATAAATGAAAGAGCCAAGGAGTGAGACAGTCAACATTGTTAGCGCGATATGTGGAGCGAGCTGCTTGAATATCTCTGCAAGGCTTTTTGATTTGTCTTCTTGTTTTGTTACATCTGAGTTAACAGTTTGGCTAGCTTGTTGTTCAGAATGTAAAGGTGATTCATTTTTACTATTTACATGAGAAGGGCTTTGCGCATTTTCTTTTGCCTCTTGATCATGATGTAAGACATGATTGAGTGCAGTATAGAGCAATTGAATATCTATACTAGAAGGTGGAAGGTTTGATAGACTTCCGGAAAATGCTTTATTTTGTTCACTTTTATTTTGAGCAGCCTTTGTATTTGCAACCGCGTCCTGCGTTGTCTGTAATTCTTTTGAATGAATAGAATGCCCGTGATGCTCTTTATCATAGTTTGATAATAAAAAATAAATAACTTGATAAAGGCATAGTGATAAAAGGATACAAAATAACATGGTTTTAATAAAAATATTTCTGGTGATGTTTCCTTTTTTAAGAGTCGATTTTGTAGCCAATGCCTTTCACCGTTTTAATATAAGGAATGCATAATTTTTTCCTTAAATTTTTAATATGTGTATCAATTACTCTCACATCACCGTAATGTTCATAGCCCCATACTTTATTTAATAAATCACTTCTTGATAATACTTTCCCACGGTTTTGTAATAACGTATATATAATTTCAAACTCTTTTGTTGTAAGTTCCACTTGATCACCATTTACATATGCAGCATATGCAGTGGAATTTAGCATTAGTTCATGGAATTGTAGTATATTTGCATTTTCAACCTCTGTTGAAGCTGCTCTTCGCAATACTGCTTCAACTCGTTTGATAAAAATAGCATAATGAAAAGGCTTTGTAATGTAATCATCGACCCCGAGCTCAAAACCTTTAATTTCGTTTTCTTCATTTTGTAGACCTGTTAGCATAATAATCGGTACATCTGACTGACCACGGATAATTTTACAAATACTATATCCATCTATATCTGGCAACATTACATCTAACAGGACAAGATCGTATAAATTCTTTTGGAATAGAAGAATGCCTTCTGTTCCTGTACCTGCAACATCAACTTTATAATTTTGTGCAGTCAAAAATTCTCGTATCAGTTCTTGTATATCTGGATTATCTTCAATCACTAGTATATGCGTCATCGTAACACCTCCTAAATAACGCTTTTTACTAAAATATTCAAATTCAACATTTATCCTGCATTAACGGGCAGTAAGACTCACACTTTAAGGCTTAGTGAAAGCAAGAAATTAGGTGAGAGATGAACTACCTGTAAAAAGCTGATTGATGAAGCATTATAATCAATTTCTATTGCTCATATACATAATAAGCCCCCGCTATTACAATAAAGTAAAAGTATGTAATATATGGGGATAAAAAATTTATTCACGATAATTCTATTATAGTATGTAATATGAAATTTATGAAACATTACAACTGTATAATTTTAATATTTATTTTTATAAATGTTAATAGCCTTTTTATTAAAGTTATTTTTATTATATATGTAAAGACAACTGCTTTGCTACTGTAAACAAAGAAATAAAGGAAATAAAAGAAGCCAAGATAAGTTCTTGGCTAATACAAGAGTTTTCTCTTGTTTCGGTATTAAACTAGTTTTTTACAATGACAGTGGCTTTTTCATGAATTTGTTCAAATAACCAATGTATATCGTTATTATACATACGAATGCAACCAAGCGTTGTAGATTTACCGATAGCTTGATTATTATTTGTTCCATGAATCGCATATGTTGTTCCCCATGTGCCTGCCATATTTAATCCGAGCCAACGATCACCGAGCGGATTACGTGGATCGCCACCTTTAATATGGCCAGTATAGTAAGGGCGATTTTTAATTTTGTTAACAAT
Organism: Bacillus cytotoxicus NVH 391-98; assembly: GCF_000017425.1. Lineage (GTDB taxonomy): Bacteria > Bacillota > Bacilli > Bacillales > Bacillaceae_G > Bacillus_A > Bacillus_A cytotoxicus. The sequence continues at coordinate 3,671,794 of NC_009674.1, read as the reverse complement.
AATAAAAGATCCTGTTGGAGTAGGTGTGGTAGATTTTCCAGTAGCGACAGTAAAGTTTCTTATTAATACTCCATTTTGATAGAATGCCATCTTATGTGTATTTGTGTTAACAATTAGTTGCTGAGATGGTGAAGCTGCTTTTACTTCGGTAGTTTTGAGAGGATATACCCAAATCCATATAAATAACATAACTAATAATAACTTTTTCATCATTATACTCCTCTTGCTCATTTTATCATTTAAAATAATAAGTACGAATAAATTATTTATGACTGTACTACATACATTGAATTTGGAAAGTACGTAAAGTTTGAATAATATTCTCATTTAAAGCTTCAAAAAAGGAAGTGATTTTCGTACTATTCTTGCGGTTATTTTTATTGATTAGTAATCTTTCGTTAAGTAGAAGTTCACCGCTTGTGCCAAAGCTTTGTACTTGAATAATCATTTCTTCTTCATTTTCACAAATAATAGGTAGCAGATAGTGAAATGCTTGAGTTGGAATAATATAACTTTTACCAATCATACTTTCTTGCCGAGAATTGATCCACTTTCTAGTAATAATTTTGATATTTCTTTTTGTAACAATAAAGGATAACGTTGTAGATTTTGTTAAATTCGCATCAAATTCATTTGCTTCGCATATGTGTAGATTGAAAGTTGTTTCATGCGGCTGAGATTCAATTTCTGTATTGATAAAATTGTGCATGTTATACGCTTCCATTTTTATTCTCCTTTTCTCTTTTTTTGGGGAATCATTTATATTTATTCAATTTAATATATGGCACATTCACTAGTTATACTTTTCAACAAATTCCGATATAATTTTACAATATGTATATGAAGCTAATATGAAGTTGAGATGAGTTTAATATGGTTTTTTATATAGAACGTTTTTTTAAAAAAACAGAAAGGGTATTTATATAAAAATGGATAAAGGTTTGCAAATAAAGAGTTTATAAAAGTATGTATTTTTTTGAATTCGTTTTTTATATAGAACAAATGGATGTAATTTAGGTTAGCGTATATGTGATTTAGAAACATATAGAATGGGATCAGTGAAAATAAGTTGATGTGTATCTTACAAAAATGTAAGCTGTTATGATAGTTATTTCGACAATTTTTTTATACAATAATAGTAACAATGGGTACGTGATTCATGTTGATAGGATTAGAAAAGGAGAGATAACATGGAATGGATTCATGAGTTATTTCAGCAATATGGCTACTATGTTGTACTTGTTGGATTACTGTTAGAGTATATCGCTCTACCATTTCCGGGAGAGCCGACATTAGCCTATGCAGGATATTTAGCACATACAGGAGATTTAAACTTATTTGTATTAATTATTTTGTCATTTATTGGGACAAGTATTGGAATGACGATTCAATACTTTTTAGGAAATAAGCTTGGGATGCCTTTTGTACAAAAGTATGGAAAGTATGTCTTTTTAACACAAAGAAAAATTGATTTAACAAGAATGTGGTTTGATAAGTATGGATATTTCTTAATCTTTATTGGCTTCTTTATCCCAGGTGTCCGTCACTTTACCGGATATTTTGGAGGAATTATTAATCTACCATTCCGTCGCTTTGCAATTACAATTTATGCAGGTGCTTTATTCTGGGTGTTGTTCTTTTTGCTTGGTGGCTATTGGTTAGGTGGAAATTTACATGACATCTTTGGTGCACTGGGACAGCATAGCGGGAAAATCATTTTTGGAATTGCTTTGATTGTGGCAATTACCTTATGTATTCGTTTCCGTAAGCAATTGAAACGTGTATTTGTTCAAAATGCAAATTAATGTGAGGACCATTCCATGTTGGAAATTAGAAAAAGCAATGCTTTTGTGGGAGCATTGCTTTTTTATTTTATTCCGCTATTTTAGGAAAGAAAGGAAGATAGGTGGGAGCTCATAATCAATATGGGATGAAGGAAGCCTTTACTAATTAAAGTTGCACTTTATCGTTCTCACTTAATTATATAGAGAGTCTTGTCAATCATCGATAAAAGAAAGGGGAGGATTTCCAATTTTAACTAAATAATTGAAAAAGAGGTTTGGGTATGAAGCTTCAAAATCGAGTAAGAGAATTTCGGGAAAACAATTGGCTCATCGCGGCAGACAATCAGCTTAATTGAACGAGGTGATGATGCACCATCGATTGTTTTATCATTAGGAGATCTTTATGCGAGCAGACGGTTAGTTGCCCGCTTGTCGTAATTTGTTGGTAAATCGATATTCTATGTCGAAGCGCCGATAAATGGTGAAGAATCGCCGATATATTTTTTGAGGGAGAAAAAATAAAAAGCTGGAAGAGGATTCTTCCAGCTTAAGAATTGCTTTCGATTCCTTCAGGGTCTTGTAATAGGTTAAACACATCTGCTAAGCAAAATGCGATAAACCAAGTCCAAAGACCATGGAAGAAAGCAGAGCTTAATTGAAGTGGTAGTGCATAGTTTGTCATGGAGTAGGAGATACAGCCCCCTACAATTCCGATCATTGTTAGTAGCATTGTTTTTTGGGCGTTTTCTTCTGGATTGAAGAGGAAGTAAATATATCCGCCTAATATTGAAGCGCTTACAAGCGATTCTATTCCATTAAAAATGATATGTTCCCCAAGCTGAACGTTTGTCCAAAAGCAAATGGCAGCGCCAATCATCGCAAACAAAACAGCTATTGTATATCTTATATATTGATTCATATATTCATCTCCTTATGTACTAAGATGATTTGGAAGTCAACAAGGTAGGTATAATGGAAAGAAGTTCTTTTCTAAAAAGAATAATGAAGAATAACTAAGATGATTCGATAAGATAGATGTGCAAATTTGCATTTAAAATATACCCGACTTCTCGTTTCGTTTTGCTTATAAAAGTAAGAGAAACTCCCAAGTCTATACATTCTTTTTGTAAATCTTGTTCACTGTATTATAACATATTTTTGTTTATAATGATAGAATTATCTGATTTTATAATAAGTGAAGACAAAATAAAAACGCAAGGAAAGTGAATTCCTTGCGTTTTCTTATATGCGCTTGAAACGGCCAACGATTTCGACAGTTTCAGTAATATTCATAAATGCATGATTGTCTACGTGACGAATAATGCGTTTGATTTCTCCTAACTCATAGCGAGTTACGACAGTGTAAATAATTTTTTTCTTATGGTTGGTATAGCCGCCGACAGCGTCTACCATTGTTACACCACGGATGCCATGATGTAGTAGTGCGCTTTTGATTTCTTCGCCTTTTTCTGTAATTGTCATAATTGTTAATTTGATATGTTTCGTATGCACAGCATCAATTACTTTGCTGACAACAAAACGGCTAATTAACGTATACAAGGTAATATCCCAACCGAAAATAAAGCCAGCAACAACAAGTAGAACAAGGTTGAATACGAAAATGATAGCTCCAATTGAGATATCTTTATATTTTGCTACAATCAACCCGACAATATCAAATCCTCCTGTTGAAGAAGCGAATCGGAAAATAATTCCCGTTGCAGCTCCGCAGAGGACTCCGCCAAATACAGAAGAAAGCAAAATATCTTCTGATACTTGATGCACTGGGATAATGTTCATAGCGATTGACGATATTGCTACGAAATAAGCTGTTAAAAAGGTTGTTTTCTTACCTAAGTAAAAATGACTTAAAATAAGAAGTGGAACATTGAGTAGAAAGATAAGTGCACCAATATTGTAGTGCATTAAATAACCAATAATCATCCCTACTCCAGCGAATCCACCACTAATCATATTGTGCGGGATAAAAAACATATTCATCGAAATTGCATACAAGATAGAAGCTACAAAAATAACAATCAATTGTATGATAAATTCTAAGTGAAACGTTTTAGCCGCTGGGAAGGATAAAAAGGCGGTATCGGGAACGTAATCGGCGTCTCCTAATTGACCCATAGTATGTTTCATCTCCATATTCATTTTTGATTACAAGAAGAGAATAAAGCTTTTTTCAGAAACTGGCAACCGTTTTAGTATAATGCAAAAATTTTATAAATTTCTAAAAAATAACTTATTCAATTACATGTGTGAATATACTAAAGGAAGCGGATACGACGATGGTTTGGACAGTTTCTGCGAGGAAATATACAGAAATTGCTTTAAAATTATAAGAAAATAGAGGATATTGGTGAGGTATGCTAAAATGAGATTACTAAGGATGTGAAGCGATGGACTTTTTATTGCAAGATATTGCTTTATATATATCTGTTGTAACGACAGCATTATGTTTATTAGAAGTTTTTTTCCTTACTAATATTTCTCATTTTGTACGTCAACAAGCATCGAGTAGTAGACAAAAAGCTTTTACATTTGTTGATACATGTGAGGAGAGTATAGATCATTGGCTGCTTTTTTCTATTTTTTATAAATACGGAATGGTTCATTCTGTTCGTAGACAAGAATCAAGCGATGAGAGTGATGAAGCTGGTCCGTATACACCAATGTTTCGCTAATTCATTACGAAACATTGGAGGAATGAACATGTTAAAATCATACCGAGCTGTGCTCATTTATTTATCATTGTTACTTGTTTTTGTTTTATCTGGTTGCAGTCATGCAAGTCCTATTGATGCAAATAGTACTGGAATTTGGGATCACTACTTTGTTTATCCCATCTCATTTTTGCTTCAATTTGCCCATGATCATATAGCTGGCGGGAGTTTTGGGGTTGCGATTATTCTTATTACGCTTTTAGTTCGCTCTGCAATGATCCCATTAGCTATTTCGCAATATCGCAGTCAAATGAAAATGAAGCAAATGCAACCTGAGCTTCAAAGGTTGAAGGACAAATATGGCGATGTAAGCAAAGATATTGAAAAACAAAAAGAGTATCAAAAAGAAATGTCAAAACTCATGAAGTCAGGTGGTTGGAATCCACTAGCTGGCTGCTTGCCAATCCTTATACAAATGCCAATTTTTTCGGCACTATATTATGCAATTAGCCGCACAGAAGAGATTCGTACCTCTTCGTTTTTATGGGTCAATTTAGGACATGCAGATCCGTACTATATATTACCGATGCTTGCAGCATTCACGACATTTCTTCAAATGAAGGTGATGCAGACGTCTAAAGATCAAGTTCAAATGCTCAAAATTCAGCAGTTTATGATGCCGGCAATGATTTTATTTATGGGATTTGCTGCACCATCAGGACTTGTGTTGTATTGGGTTACTGGGAATACCTTCACAATGATGCAAACAATTATATTAAGAAAATTCATGGAACATGAACAAGGACAACTACAAAATGGCTAGAGAAAAACGCTGCTCTGATTGAGAGCGGCGTTTTTATATTATATTGCTGAATCTCTAGGTCGGATAAAGATAGTTAAGATACTCTATAATCAAGATATTTACTGTGTAGTAATACGGAGATTCGAAAAATAGGATAGCTTTTGTTATACTATAAGAAGAGATATTTTTATATATTATATCAGCGATATTATTGATTTTTTTGAAAAATCTAATATAATGAACAGTAACTACAAAATTCGACATCAAGAAGTGATGATGAGGATATGATTTATTTTTTACGATTCTCAGAGAGGGAAGCCTTAGGCTGTAAGCTTCCTAATACGAAAGAATGAATTACCACCTCTGAGCTGCAGCAGTGAATCCGTGAGTAATTGCTTGCCGATGAAAATCGTTATGGAAACTTGAGAAATTGGTAAAGTGTAGCGCTTTGCTAATCAAACAAGGGTGGAACCACGAATAAAACACTCGTCCCTTTTTGAGGGAGGAGTGTTTTTTATTTCATTTTGCATCACACTAGAATTGGAAGGAGGATACATAATATGCATCATGATGAGAAGAACAAAATTGGATTAACGGTGGCATTATCCATCGTTGTCGGAACAATTATTGGTTCTGGTGTATTTATGAAGCCAGGGAGTGTATTAGATTATTCTGGTAGTTCTAATATGGCGATTGCTGCTTGGATCATTGGAGGCTTATTAACATTAGCTAGTGGTTTAACAGTAGCTGAAATTGGAGCGCAAATTCCGAAAAATGGTGGATTATATACATATTTAGAAGAAATTTATGGGAGTTTCTTAGGGTATTTATCGGGATGGATGCAAACAGTTATATATGGACCAGCTATCATTGGAACGTTAGGTTTGTACTTTAGTTCTTTACTTATTAACTTCTTTTATTTAGATACATCGTGGAATTTACCAATTGCAATTGGTACAGTTGTATTCCTTGGCGCTGTAAATAGTGTTGGAACAAAGTATGGAGGCATTGTTCAAACAATTACAACAGTTGGGAAACTGATTCCCGTCGTATTAATTGTTTTGTTAGGTTTTTGGAAAGGGAATAGTGATATTTTTAATGTAGTTGTGCCATTATCGGAAAATCAAAGTATTGGTATGGCGATTTTAGCAACTTTATTTGCTTATGATGGTTGGATCTTGCTTGCTTCTATTGGCGGTGAAATGAAGAATCCAACAAAGTTATTACCAAAGGCGATGACATTAGGGATATTAATTGTAACATTTGCTTATGTATTAATTAATTTAGCTTTATTAAAAGTATTGCCAGCTATGCAAATTGTAAATCTTGGTGAGAATGCGACTGCAACAGCTGCTGAGATGTTGTTAGGAGAATATGGCGGGAAAATTATTAGTATCGGTATTATTGTCTCCATTTTTGGATGTTTGAACGGAAAGATTTTAACATTCCCTCGTATTCCAATGTCCATGGCTGAGCGTGGACAGCTTCCGTTTTCGAAATTTATCGCGAAAGAAAATGAAAAGTTTAACACACCAGTTAATGCAATTACGTTTGAAATTATTTTAGGGATTATTTTAATGATTATAAGTGATCCAAACAAATTATCGGAGATTTCCGTATTTACTATTTATATTTTTTATGTAATGACATTTGTTGGAGTGTTTATTTTACGAAAACGTAATGAAGGAAAAGAACGTGCTTATACTGTACCGTTATTTCCAATTGTACCGATTGTTGCCATTTTCGGGTCATTATTTGTAATTGGCAGTGCGATTATGAATGATCCTATAAGTTGTTTTTTATCAATTGGAATCGTTGTGACAGGACTTCCTGTATATTGGTATTTAAATAAGAAAAAAGAAAGATAACCTTAAAGAAGCAGGTGAAGGAATCGCTTGCTTCTTTATTTGTGAAACATTTCCTCCTAGAAGATAAGGAATCTCCTCTTGCTTGCTCTTTTGGTTGCTATTATTGTAGTAACTTTACGGAGGGGGGAGAAAGTTGAATTTTCGAGTATATATTTTAGCGATTGCGCTCGGTTCAACAGTAGGTGGCATTGTTATTGAAAAGTCATCTGTTATGTATAATGCTTGGGTCGGCGGTGGATTTATCATCTTAGCATTGCTATGTGCGATCTTCTCAATTACGAGAGAACAATCTACTCATGTGGCTAAAAAGGAATCTATCGTGTGATTAGATTCCTTTTAATTTTGGAAGAAATAGAGGTTTTACTACGGTGTTATAGAAGAGGTTAATTATTGAGGTGATAAAATATGAATGATTCAATGATTGGTTTTTTATTCATGGCAGTACCGTTGTTTATCACTATATTTGTATTTAGATGGATTCGTTTTCTTTATCATAATTCGGAGAAGCAAGTTGAGCAAAATGAAAGGATTATTGAGTTATTAAATGAAATAAAGAGGCAGGATGAGAAATAGCAAAGGCATCCTGTGCTATTTCTCGATAGATAAAACGTATTATCTATTACTTAAAAAGATATGGATCAGGATATTTTCACCTTCTTATTACGAAAAAAGGAATGCTTTATTATGTATACAAGCATTCCTTTTATATATTTAATACCTCAATTTCATTAAAATGCTTCGAATTTCCTCATCATTCCTAAAGAGTTCATGATGCTTTTGGGTAATTTTAGCAAGTGCCACATCATGATAGAAAAATTCAGTAAAAAATTTTACAAATGGCTGAGACATTGTTTTCATTGCTTGCCAAGATTCTTGTTCAACACCAGCAAATAAAATTTCATAATCATCAATGATAAGGAGTAAATAACGCTCTAATGCATTTGGCTCGTCTGTTGGGATGAGAAAATGAATGTTCTTTAGTTCTGTTTCAGATTTTCCTACTATAAGGCCTTCAATATCAACACCTTGTTTCGCCTTCTGCTCCAGTAATGGAAGATATTCTAAGAATGTATCATTCCAAGCAGAAATACGGATAGATTTTTTAGCATCTTTCATCATCTGTTTACTTTGTGCTTGAATAGAAGAGCGCATTTTTAAGCTCCAAACACGGTCATCTGTAAATGATTTTTTGGAAATATTTGTTTCAAGCTCTTTAATATTCGTTTGGAATTCTGCTGTTAATTTTTCAATCGCGAGCTTGAGTGGCAATGCTGTATATAGCTTTCTCTTTTCTGAAACGGAATCCATTACCATTCCTTTATCGATTAGGCGAGCTAATATTTCATATATCTTTGCTTTTGGAACACCGGAATGTTTGACAATTGTTGTTGCATCTAATGGTTCATTGCTTGAGACTAAGACTTCATAAGCTTGACTTTCATATTGTGAGAAACCAAATTTTTGTAACATAATGCCTCCCGAACAAATTAGATTCTATATTAAGAATAAAGAACGATTTGTATTTAGACAAGTACTCATGAAGGATCTCTTCTAGAGAGTATAGTGAAATATATACAAATAAGTATAAATTTTTGAAATTATATAGATTGAGCTTTTTTTATTATCTATTATACTTAATATATCGATTGACATAATTAAATTTCATCGAGAAGGGGATGTTTCAAAGGAATGTGGAGAAGTTTACGTTTGAAAATTTCAGTCGTGTTTTCAGTGCTTATTACGCTGCTGTTTGCAATTTTAGGGACAACTGTATATCAATTGCAGCAGGAGGGAGCGCAAGATACACTCAATCAATATTCTCAAAATACAATGGATCTTGTCACTGAGCAACTTCATACATTTATACAAGGGATTGAAGAAGATATAGGGCATTATGGAACAAATAGCTTAGTACAAGAAGCATTGCAAAGTGGTCTAACTCCAGAAAATGAGGATGCTATTTTAAAAGAATTTTTACACTTCAAAAAGAATCATCCAGATATTTTAGATTTATATATTGGGACGAAAGATAAGAGAACGCTAAGTGCAAATCTCGCTGGGGGAGGAGCATTACCAGAGGGATATGATCCAACTTCTAGACCGTGGTACAAAAATGCTGAGGCAGATACGAAATCAGTTCATTGGGGGCAGCCCTTATATGAGGCTACAACAGGTAAATTAAGTATTGGTGTTTCAAAAGCGATTGTTGGTGAGGATGGTTCTGTATTAGGGGTTGTAGCGATGGATATATCGCTAGGAACGATTCAAAAACTACTACATAATATTCAATATAATTATGCTGGGGAAATGTTCATCATTAACGATAAAAACATTGCGCTTGTATATCCAGAAAAAGTAGGGAAAGATGTTTCAAAAGAGCCGCTTATCCAAAGTTTGAAAAAAGATACAACGAAATTTGCTGAATCTAAATTAGAAGGAAATGAGATAGTAGCCTATAGCCAATTATTTGATAAGATGAAATGGAAAATAGGAATCGTCTATCCTAAAGAAACAATTGATCGTGTATTATCTGAAACACGTAATACAGTAATTGGGATGACATGTATGAGTTTATTGGTTGCGATTACTGTATCTTTTTTATTTGCAAGAAAATTAGCAAGACCTTTGCAGTTATTAACAAAGCATGTTCAACGAGTAGCTGAAGGTGATTTAACATTGAAAATGGAAGTGATGAGTAAAGATGAGGTAGGAACGCTTACCACTCATTTTAATCATATGGTTGACCAGATGAATGAAATGGTAAGTAGCATTAAACATAATATACAGACCGTTCAACAATCTACCCGTCATCTTCATTATTTAACGAATGAAACTGTTGCTGCAAGTAAAGAGGTTTCCGGGGCGATGGAAGATGTAACGGGCGGGGCATCAACGCTTGCAAATGGTGTAGAGGAAGTTTCCACTCAACTTGGAAATATGACTGATTCAGTGGAACAAATGATTGAATCAGTAGAAGCGATTAAGGAAGTAACAAATAAGGCAGAACAAGCATCTAAACAAGGTCTTGATACGATGCATCATTTAGTTCACACAAGAGGACAATCATCATCTATTGTAGATGGTACAGAAGAAGCCTCCTGTAAACTAGAGCAGAGAGTACAATCTATTCAAAATGTAGTAGAAATCATTAAAGAAATTTCGGATCAAACAAATTTACTTGCTTTAAATGCATCGATTGAAGCGGCGAGAGCAGGCGAACAAGGAAAAGGATTTGCAGTAGTCGCAGAAGAGGTGAGAAAGTTAGCGGAACAATCAAAAGGAGCAACAGAGGAAATCGCTATGATGATAAGAGATGTACAGTTAGAAGTTGCGCGTGTTGTAGACGTTGTAAGTAAATTGAAAGACATTGCAGATATACAAAATAAGGTTACAGAAGAAGCAGAAACAGAGTTTCGTATCATTATGTCTGTAGTAGATACGATTATTACTTCGGTTGAAAAAATCGTTAGGGAGGTAAAAAATATAGGAGATGAGCAAGAAGAAATTACAGAAGTGATGCAAACAATTGCAGGGACAAGTCAAGAAAGTGCCGCAGTTTCTGAGGAGGTAAATGCATCTACTGAATCGCAAGTGGCTCACTTAGAGAAAGTATCCGATACGATGCGAATGCTAGGCGAGGAAATGAAAGGCCTAGAAAAATTAGTAGCACAGTTTAAAGTAGAAGAATAAGCGAAAGATTAGTAAACAAATATATATTTCGGTACAATAAAAAAATGTAAATATATATTTTATTAGGAGGAAAATGATCATGGCAATTGTTGATGTATCCATCATTCCAGTTGGCACAGGAAATCCAAGTGTAAGTGAATACGTAGCAGAAGTACAGAAAGTATTAGCGAAACATGCAGATCGCGTGAAGTATCAATTGACACCAATGAATACAGTAATTGAAGGAGATCTTCCTGTCATTTTAGAAGTCATTCAACAAATGCATGAAGTGCCATATACGAAAGGTGCACAGCGTGTTGCAACAACAATTCGTATTGACGACCGTCGTGATAAAGAAAGTACGATGGAGAAGAAATTAAACTCTGTTCAATCAAAATTATAGAAAAAAGTAGCGGATTTCGCTACTTTTTTCTATATAGGAAAGAGTAGGACGAAGAAAGAAAAGAACAAGTGAAAAAATGGGCACTGTACTCATACATTGCTAAAACCATGCCGGATTTAGTGAAGATTGGAATGAAACGTATCCAGAGGCAAAAGAAGAGATGGTAACATGAATTGCTGATATTAAGAAGGTAAATGAAGAACATCATAGTCAAAAGTAATAAAAACTCATAGGGTGGTTGTTATTACAGAGTGTTGGGAAATAACTATATCTAAATATTTAAATGACTTCTTACATTTGGATTGGAATTATTTGTAAGTTCTCATATTTATGATAAATTTGATATAAAAGATAAAGAAAATAGGGAATCAACTTATGGACCTAATGATAGTTTTACAGTCGTTCAAACTGAAATAGAGGATATTAGAGGGGGATGGATTAGGAGCTGAGAGAAAAGTAGCATGTACTATTAAGGAATAAAGGGGATAAATGGTATGAATAAGAAAGCCAAAAATTTAAAATATATTATGGTTATATTAGCTTGTATTGCAATTTTGGGTACAGTTTTACCCAATGTATTAGATCCGAATGAAACATTAGCAGGTAAAATTTCAATTGCAGCTTTTGGCACAATAGGCACCTGTTTCCTACTATCTATCATTTATTTTTTTGTAAAAAAGCTATTTTAAGAGGGAACAAACTTCAGATTGAGTACTATTTCCGATAGGTTCTGTTGATTGGGAAAATATTCATTCATGATTTATGTAAGAAAACAGATGGACTCTGAAACGAATAAAATATAGGATTATGTATGCTATTATTTTCCACAGGGTCATATTTCTATGGAGTATACTATCTTTTTGAATCATAAAGATATTTCTAGTATATAGCTTTTTGGTTTGATGAATGAAACAGCATTAGAGTTTCAAAAATTGTGAAAAAAGAAGTTGAAGAAAGCTTTAAGCTGTAAATGTTTTGAAAGAAGCAATCGTAATACATATATAGGCCTTTTGAACTGTACATTCTAAAATGGACAGTTTAATAAAATGATTGAAAATAAGTAAGCATCTAAAAGGTGGTTTCGATATTGTATCGGAGCCATTTTTTTTGCAGTATTTGAGTAAAATCCTATATTTTGGACTTATTCACAAACAACTTCCCTTGACCCATCTTTTATCCCGCTATTTTAGGGCAGCCTGATTGGTGAGGGCTCATAATCAGTGGGGATGGAGACCTCGACACACTGATTAAAGTTTCACTTTATAAAGGTTTTGGGGTGGAGGAGAAAATGCAGGTGAAATTGTTATGTAACGATAACGGATAACCTATATGATATTCGTATTTTTCAACGCAATAAACTCCTGTCAATCTACCTATTTTCCTAGTTTTTTTTAAATGTCGAAAAATTTTGGTGGATATTTAAAAGCGAAAATATAGGGTTTTTAATGATTTTATAGTATTATAGTAATTATCTAAATAATTATTTGTATCAAATAATTTCAAACAATGATATAATTTAGAAGAGGGGTAAAAAACAGACAAAGTACAGTCATAGGGGTGAATTACATGGAACAATTAATGCGAAATTCGTTTCTTTTCTTATCAAAAAATAAAGCGCTAACAAAACTTGCTAAAAAGTATGGCTTACGCTTTGGAGCAGGTCGCTTTGTCGCGGGAGAGACAATCGATTTAGCAGCAGCTACTATTAAAAAGTTAAACAAACAAGGGCTTTGCGTAACAATCGACTATTTAGGTGAATTCGTTGATAATGAGGCAGAAGCGAATGAAATGGCAAATCAATCCATTGAAGCAATTCGCGCAATTGGGCGTGAAAAGCTTGATTCCCAGCTTTCTTTAAAAATGACTTCCATGGGATTAGATATCTCGGATGATCTCGTAATGAACAATATGCGTCGGATTTTAGAGGCAGCAAAAGAAAATGGTGTATTTGTTACGATTGATATGGAAGACTATTCGCGTTGCGGGAAAACAATTGAAATCTTTAAGCGATTAAAATCTGAGTATGATAATATCGGTACTGTAATTCAAGCATATTTATATCGTACAGAAAAAGACATTGAAGACTTAAATGCATATAGTCCGAACTTACGTCTTGTAAAAGGGGCTTATAAGGAATCACCAGAAGTTGCATTCCCAGAAAAGAAAGATGTAGACGAAAACTATAAAAAAATTATTAAAATGCACTTATTAAATGGAAATTATACTGCAATTGCTTCGCATGATGACGCAATTATTGAATATACAAAGAACCTTGTGAAAGAACATAATATTTCACGTGATCAATTTGAATTTCAAATGCTATATGGAATTCGAACAGAACGTCAACTGGAGCTTGTGAAAGAAGGATACAAAATGCGCGTTTATGTACCGTATGGAAATGACTGGTATGGTTACTTTATGCGCCGTCTCGCAGAGCGCCCAGCAAATGTTGCGTTCGTTTTAAAAGGAATTATGAAAAAATAACCCAGGGAGAAAAAATCTCCTGGGTTATTTTAATTGTTTCAGTGCATAATGCGCCATCTTTTTTGTGTCGGGATATAGTTCATGACGAGTAGAAGAAAGAACAACGGTAATAACACGTTTTCCCTCTTTTTCATCAACAGTTACGACCGTATATTTCCCTAAAGCAGACAAGCCACTTTTACTTCCAATTGCATATGGATCATCATACAATTCTTCTCGGCCATAGTTCGCTAGTTTCACAGTACGTTCTGAAGTATGTAGTGTTGTACGCGTTGTATTCATATATTTTAAAACAATTGGATATTTCAATGCTTCTTTTGTAAGGATGGCAATATCGTAAGGTGATACTTTATTACCAAGTGCATCAGCACCGCTTGCATTTTTAAAAGTTGCATGCTTTGTTCCGAGTTCTTTCGCTCTTGTATTCATCATTTTAACGAACTCTTCTTTTGACCCTGCAATATGTTCAGCAATAGATTCAGAAACAGGATCTGCACTAATGATAAGCATAAGTTTTAATGCTTCATCGCGTTTTAACTTTTCACCAGCGTGAAGCTTAATCTTCTTACTTTGACTTTCCGTTTTAATTGCATTTTCTGTAATTGTAATCTCTTCATCTTTTTTTACATTCTCTAATAACAGAATAGTTGTCATTATTTTTGCGATACTAGCGGGATAAGAACGTTCATCTTCTCGTTTTCCATATAGAATTTCACCAGTGTCTGCGTCGATTGTAATGCCGTACTTTCCTGTAATAGGAGGTTGATCAGCTCTTATATTTTTTTGTCTCTGTGCATAAGAAAAGAAAATCATGCCGATAAATAGTGTGGAAATCATTACAATCATGATTATTGTTCGTTTCATTATTTTTCCCTCTTTTGTTACAAATAAATTGGGCAGAAAAAGTAGCCAATATTCATTATGCCACGTTTTCTGCCCAAAAATATAGCGTTATTTTTCACCCATGTTATGTTTTTTATATTGCTGATTGTTACCTTGGCGTCCCTTTTCAATACCGCGATCAGTAGGACCAGCATTTCCTGTTACGCTTGCTGCGCTTACGCCAGCTTTTGAAGGATCTTTCTTTAACTTTGCCATATATATTCCTCCTGTTTTGTCATATTCTATTACAGAAACTATGCATTTGTAGAATAACCGAATAAAAGAAAAATATTTATTTCAGAAAATTTTATCATTAAATATATTGCGAAAATTCAAGCGGTATCATATATTTATTAGTAGAGGCTCACTCATTGATTGCGACGTATGTCGAAAAATTGAATGAGCATTCATTCAAGAATAGGGGGAGAAATGGATGTTCCAAATTAAAAAGGCTGCTGTTCTCGGTTCTGGCGTAATGGGCTCAGGGATTGCGGCACATTTAGCCAATATCGGTATACCAACATTATTGCTTGATATTGTGCCACGGGCACTGACAAAAGAAGAGGAAGCAAAGGGACTTACACTAGAGCATAAAAGTGTAAGAAATCGATTTAGTAATGGAGCGCTGCAAAAATTAGTGAAACAAAAACCAGCTCCTCTTGCTGTGAAGGATAACTTGGCACTGATTACAACAGGGAATTTAGAGGATGATCTTGAACGCCTTGCTGAAGTAGACTGGATTATTGAAGTTGTTGTTGAAAATTTAGATATAAAAAAACAACTATTTGAAAAAGTAGATGCAGTTCGTAAACTTGGTACGATTGTAAGTTCGAATACATCCGGCATTTCCGTTGAAAAAATGGCAGAAGGTCGTTCAGACGACTTCAAAAAACACTTCTTAGGAACGCACTTCTTTAACCCACCACGATATTTAAAACTTCTAGAGATTATACCGACAAACGATACAGACCCACAAGTGTTGAACTTCATGAAACAATTTGGCGAAGATGTTCTTGGAAAAGGTGTTGTTATTGCAAAAGATACACCGAATTTTATCGGAAATCGCATCGGAACGTACGGGTTACTTGTAACACTTCGTGAAATGATGGAACGCGGATATAGCGTTGGTGAAGTGGATTCTGTAACAGGACCATTAATTGGGCGACCAAAGAGTGCAACATTCCGTACATTAGATGTTGTCGGATTAGATACGTTTGTTCATGTTGCAAATAATGTATATGAAAATGTGCAGGAAGAAGAAAGAGATGTCTTTAAGGTGCCTACTTTCATGCATGAAATGCTCGATAGAAAATGGCTTGGAAGCAAAACGGGGCAAGGGTTCTTCTTAAAGAAAGGAAAAGAGATTTTAGAATTAAATCCTAAAACGATGGAATATGAAGAGCGTAAAAAATTAAAAGCTGCATCTGTAGAATTAAGCAAACAAGAAAAAGGATTAGCAAATAAATTGAAAGCGCTTGTATATGCAAAAGATCGTGCAGGAGAGTTATTATGGAATATTATCACACCAACTCTTTTATATTCTGCGAAACTTTATAAGGAAATCGCTGATGATATTGTAGCAATTGACCAAGCGATGAAATGGGGCTTCGGTTGGGAGCAAGGTCCATTTGAAATTTGGGATGCAATAGGAGTAGAAAAATCTGTTCAAAAGATGGAGGAAAACGGTAAGGTCGTTCCAGCATGGGTGAAAGAAATGCTACAGAATGGTTTTGCTACTTTCTATAAGCATGATAGCGGTGAAAGTTATTATTACGATAATGGAGAATACAAGCGAATTGAGCGAAATAAAAAAGCAATTTCTCTGAAACAATTAAAAGAGAAACATGGTGTTATTAAGAAAAATAGCGGAGCGAGTTTAATTGATTTAGGTGACGGTATTCTTTGCCTAGAGTTCCATTCAAAGAGCAATGCAATCGGTATGGATATTACGCAAATGATTAACTACGCTGTTGATGAAGTAGAGAAAAATTATAAAGGGCTTGTGATTGGAAACCAGTCGAAAAACTTCTGCGTTGGTGCAAATTTAGCGATGATTTTAATGGAAGCACAAGATGATAACTACTTTGAAATTGAGTGGGTTGTAAAAAGCTTCCAAGATGCGATGATGAAAATTAAATACTGTTCTAAGCCGGTAGTCGCAGCTCCATACGGCATGACGCTTGGCGGCGGTACAGAAGTTTGCTTGCCGACAGCTAGTATTCAAGCTTCTAGTGAAACATATATGGGATTAGTGGAAGTTGGTGTAGGTCTTATCCCTGGTGGAGGCGGCAATAAAGAGTTATATATAAAACATTTAAATAAAATGGCAAAAGGCGTAGAGTTTGATTTGCAAAAGGTTGCAAATAAAGTGTTTGAAACAATAGCAATGGCGAAAGTTTCGACATCTGGACAAGAAGCAATTTCTCATAATTTCTTAGGGGATAAAGACGGCATTAGTGTGAATGGCGATCACTTATTATATGATGCAAAACAAAAAGCTCTTGCACTATATGAAGCGGGGTATAAACCGCCAATTCGTAAAAAGGTTCCCGTTGTTGGTGAAACAGGATATGCAACGCTTGTACTAGGTGCAGAGGCAATGCATTTATCTGGTTATATTTCAGAATACGATCTCCATATTGCGAAAAAGCTTGCATACGTCATTGCGGGTGGAAAGGTACCTTATGGAACAGAAGTTGATGAGCAATATTTATTAGATATAGAGCGTGAAGCGTTTATGAGTTTAATAAGTGAGATGAAATCACAAGCAAGAATGCAGCACATGCTTGTAAAAGGAAAGCCATTACGTAACTAATAACGAGGGGAGATATCGTTCATGAGAGAAGCTGTCATTGTTGCAGGAGCAAGAACTCCGGTTGGAAAAGCAAAAAAAGGTTCATTAAAAACAGTTCGTCCAGATGATTTAGGAGCGTTAGTCGTAAAAGAAACGTTAAAACGTGCGAATTATGAAGGACCGATTGATGATTTAATTTTTGGATGTGCGATGCCAGAAGCTGAACAAGGCTTAAATATGGCACGGAATATCGGTGGATTAGCAGGCCTTTCTTATGATGTTCCAGCTATTACAATTAACCGCTACTGCTCTTCAGGCTTGCAAAGTATCGCTTACGGTGCAGAGCGCATTATGCTAGGACACTCTGAGGCGGTATTATCTGGCGGAGCTGAATCGATGAGTTTAGTTCCGATGATGGGGCATGTTGTTCGTCCTAATAGCCGACTTGTTGAAGTAGCACCAGAATATTATATGGGAATGGGACATACAGCAGAGCAAGTTGCGATGAAATACGGAATTTCTCGCGAGGAGCAAGATGCATTTGCAGTTAGAAGTCATCAACGTGCTGCAAAGGCATTAGCTGAAGGGAAATTTACGGATGAAACAGTGCCTGTAGAAGTAACGTTGCGCATTGTTAACGAAAATAACAAATTGGAAGAAGAAACTATTACGTTTTCACAAGATGAAGGAGTAAGAGCAGATACAACGCTAGAGGTACTTGGGAAATTACGTCCGGCTTTCAACGTTCGTGGTTCCGTAACGGCTGGTAATTCATCGCAAATGAGCGATGGTGCAGCATCTGTACTACTAATGGATCGTGAAAAAGCAGTGAGCGATGGCATGAAGCCAATGGCGAAATTCCGCTCTTTTGCAGTAGCCGGTGTGCCGCCAGAAGTAATGGGAATCGGTCCAATTGCGGCGATTCCAAAAGCTTTAAAATTAGCGGGATTAGAGCTATCTGATATTGGTTTATTTGAACTAAACGAAGCTTTTGCTTCTCAATCGATTCAAGTCATTCGTGAGCTTGGATTAGATGAGGAAAAAGTAAACGTAAATGGCGGTGCAATTGCACTTGGACATCCACTCGGTTGTACAGGAGCGAAATTAACATTATCTCTTATTCATGAGATGAAACGACGCAATGAGCAATTCGGTATCGTAACGATGTGCATCGGCGGGGGAATGGGAGCTGCGGGAGTGTTTGAACTTCTATAAAATGTGGAAGCGATGTAACGGTTCGAAAAAATAAAGGAAGAGCTAGTATCTCTCGTTACATGAGAGATACAGCTTATGAAAATATGAAGGAGGAATTTTTCATGGAAAAAACAGTGGGGAATGCAGTAAAGGGCGGTAGCTTTTTAATTGATGAGATTACAATTGATCAAGTATTTACACCAGAAGATTATACAGATGAGCATAAAATGATAGCAAAAACAACAGAAGACTTTATCGTAAATGAGGTTTTGCCAGAGCTTGAATATTTAGAGCAACATGAGTTTGATCGTTCTGTTCGTCTATTGAAAGAAGCTGGTGAACTAGGATTATTAGGGGCTGATGTACCAGAAGAGTACGGCGGAATTGGTCTTGATAAAGTGAGTTCGGCTTTAATTGCTGAGAAATTTGCGCGCGCTGGTGGGTTTGCTATTACACATGGTGCTCACGTCGGTATCGGATCATTACCAATCGTATTATTTGGTAACGAAGATCAGAAGAAAAAATATTTACCACTACTTGCAACTGGTGAAAAGTTAGCTGCATATGCATTAACTGAGCCAGGATCTGGGTCTGATGCATTAGGTGCAAAAACCACTGCACGTTTAAATGCAGAAGGTACGCACTATGTGTTAAACGGAGAAAAACAATGGATTACAAACTCAGCCTTTGCGGATGTGTTTATCGTATATGCAAAAGTTGATGGCGAGCACTTTTCTGCATTTATCGTAGAAAAAGAATATCCAGGTGTATCGACAAGCCCTGAAGAAAAGAAAATGGGTATTAAATGTTCATCAACTCGTACATTAATTTTAGAAGATGCATTAGTACCAAAAGAAAATGTTCTTGGCGAAATTGGTAAAGGGCATGTGATTGCATTTAATATTTTAAATATCGGCCGTTATAAACTAGGTGTTGGTACAGTTGGATCGGCAAAACGCGCAATAGAAATTTCAGCAGAATATGCGAACCAGCGTCAACAATTTAAGCAACCAATCGCTCGTTTCCCATTAATTCAAGAAAAGCTTGCGAATATGGCAGCGAAAACATATGCAGCGGAAAGTTCTGTTTATCGTACAGTGGGCTTATTTGAAAGTCGTATGAGCACATTAACTGAGAAAGAAGTAAAAGATGGGAAAGCAGTAGCAGCTTCAATTGCAGAATATGCAATTGAGTGTTCATTAAATAAAGTATTTGGTTCTGAAGTATTAGATTATGTAGTAGATGAAGGAGTACAAATTCACGGTGGTTATGGATTCATGGCAGAGTATGAGATTGAAAGAATGTATCGTGATTCTCGTATTAACCGTATTTTCGAAGGAACGAACGAAATTAACCGTTTAATCGTACCGGGTACGTTCTTACGTAAAGCAATGAAAGGGGAACTACCATTACTGCAAAAAGCACAAAAACTACAAGAAGAATTAATGATGATGATGCCAGAAGAAGTAGGCGATGAGCCATTAGCACTTCAAAAACATTTAGTCAAGAATGCGAAGAAAATCGGCTTAATGGTAGCTGGATTAGCAGCTCAAAAATACGGTAAAGCGCTTGAGAAAGAACAGGAAATTCTTGTGAATATTGCTGATATTGTAAGTAATTTATACGCAATGGAATCAGCCTTGCTCCGTACGGAAAAAGCAATCAAAGCAACGGGTCTTGAAAAGAATAAACAAAAAGTATTATACACGGAAGTATTCTGTCAAGAAGCGTTCAACCAAATTGAAGCAGATGCAAAAGAAACAATTATCGCAGTGGAAAACGGTGATATGTTGCGCATGATGCTATCAGCGCTTCGCAAACTAACTCGCCACACGCCAATGAATGTTATTCCGAAGAAGCGTGAAATTGCAGCGAAGATTTTAGAGGAGGAGCGTTATATAGTTTAATACGTAACAAAAAAACAGTCACTTAGGTGGCTGTTTTTTGTATTAGTCAGAAAATTTTAGATACAAGAAACGATGCACTGATCGTTGGTGATGCTTTCCAAACTTGTGGAAGAGTTGCGGTAGCAGGGCAATTGAAATGGCTATTTCCATTTCCTGCGCTTGGAACATGGCACGCAGAAACAGCATTAAAGAGTGCGCAAAAATTGTTGCAGTATAAGCCGTCTGTATTAGCGACAGGAATTAGCGTTAAAACGAAAATGCAAACTGGATGAAGCAAAAAACTATCAAAAGCAAAAACGTAAAGTAGCTTGCATCCATGAGAACATCACGAATGCAAGAACAGACTATTTGCAAAAAATCTCTACTTACATTGTCAAAAACCACGACATCATTGGTATGGAAGATTTGCAAGTGTCAAATATGTTGAAGAACCGTAAGTTAGCGAAAGCAATTCGTGAAGTATCATGGTCGCAATTTAGAACGATGTTAGAATACAAAGCAAAGTGGTATGGCAAACAGGTAGTAACTGTGTCTAAAACCTTTGCAAGCTCTCAATTATGTTCAGTTTGCGGTTACCAAAACAAAGACGTTAAGAATCTCAACCTACGTGAATGGGATTGTCCTTCTTGTGGCACACATCACGATCGAGATATGAATGCAAGTATCAATCTAAAAAATGAAGCAATAAGACTTCTAACCGTAGGGACTACGGGGATAGCCTAATCAATAACTAACCGTTAGGTTGGTGTTCTTAGGAATCTCCCACTTCAAACAGCTCGTAAGAGTGTTAAGTGGGGGTAGTTCAATACGGATATATTTGGATTTGCATCTTGAAAGAAAAATAAGATTGTAAATGTAGCTATTATTACTCTAATAAAAGAAGAATTTCTTTATCAGTTTCCGACAGAATACTTCCACTTCAAAGAATGTGTAGGGTGTAGTCCAATGAGCAAGTGGGAGTAGTTCAAATAGGGTTTTAGAGAAGAAGTATAGTTTTATCAATCGTGCTCGGGATTTAGGAAATGCGTTTAAAAATCAATATGTCAATTTTGAAAAAAGATGAATGTAACGATGAGGCCACTGAAAAAGTGGTTACTTTGAGAAAATAACACGCATTTTATCAATATGTTGAAATTAAAAAGGATCCCATAACCTTTATATAGTAGGTGGTGGGATCCTCTTTCTTATGAAGTGGAGTTTTTCAGTGCCCTCGTAACGATTCATCTTTTTTTCGTGAATCATTATCTCATGTCGTAACTTTATATGTATACAATCTAAAAACAAATAAATACTAAATGAAGAATGAGCAATGAAAGGAAGGTCTTAGTTATGCCAAATTTAACAGAGCTTGAGTTAGAAAATTTACGCCATATTATTGGAGGACACACAACAATTGCAAACAAGTTAGATCAGTACGCGCAACAATGCACAGATCCTCAATTAAAGCAAATACTGCAACAAGATGCGCAAGCGGCAAGAAATACAAAGCAACAATTAATGTCTTTTTTAGGATAGGAGGAAATGAAAGATGAATGAAAAAGATATGGTAAATGATTATTTAGCAGGATTAAATGCAAGCTTAGCGAGTTATGCTCATTACATAGCGGAGTCCAATAATGAACAGTTACGCCAAACGTTAATTCATATTCGAAATCAAGATGAATTAAGACAACGCAAGGTATTTGAATATGCAAAGCAAAAAAATTACTATAAACCAGCAGCCCCTGCAAATCCAATGATTGTTCAGCAATTGAAAAATGAATTAAGTGCACAATAGAGCGAAAAAAATCGGGTAACATTTACCCGGTTTTTTTTGCATTTGGATAAGTCAATAAATACGTAGAAAATATTTTTTTATATGTAACAAATATGACAAAACAAAGGTAGATGTTTCACGAAATATACATAAAGAATGCTCAAAATTTCACAATGTATCCATGTTTTCTATATTTGAAATCTTTATAATAATAAGTGAAATTAGATTACCGATTCAATTAGGAGAGATTATTATGAATAGAAACACAAGAAAAATCGCAATTATTGGAACTGGATTAGTTGGGTCAAGCTGTGCGTATTCAATTGTGAATCAAGGCATCTGTGAAGAATTAGCATTAATTGATATAGACCATGAACGTGCAGTTGGTGAAGCGATGGATTTATCACACTGTATTAACTTTACAAATACAAGAACAAAAGTATATGCAGGTACGTATGAAAACTGCAAAGACATGGACATTGTTATTATTACAGCAGGTCCAGCGCCAAAGCCTGGGCAAAGTCGATTAGATACTTTAGGGGCAAGTGCAAAAATTATGGAAAGTGTTGTAGCTTGTGTAATGAAAAGTGGATTTGATGGCATTTTCTTAATTGCTTCAAACCCAGTTGATATTATTACGTATCAAGTTTGGAAATTATCTGGTTTACCAAGAAATCGTGTGATTGGTACTGGAACATCGTTAGATTCCTCTCGATTAAGAACGATTTTATCTGAAATGTTAGAAGTGGATCCTCGTAGTATTCACGGTTATTCATTAGGGGAACATGGTGATTCTCAAATGGTTGCTTGGTCTCATGTAACAGTGGGAGGGAAACCTATTTTACAAATTTTAGAGGAAGGGAAAGATCGTTTTGGTGAAATTGACTTAGATGCAATTGTGGAAAAAACTGCAAAAGCTGGTTGGGAAATTTATAAACGAAAAGGAACTACTTATTATGGTATTGGCAACTCACTCGCATATATTGTAAAATCTATCTTTAATGATGATTATCGTGTAATCGCCGTTTCAGCTATTTTAGATGGTGAATATGGTGAGTATGATATTTGTACAGGGGTACCAGCGATTATTACAAGAGATGGTGTGAAAGAAGTTGTTGAACTAAACTTAACAGAAACTGAAGAAAGTCGATTTGCAAAGTCAAATGATATTTTACGTGATTATATGAAAACAATTGGTTACTAAACTAGGAGAAGGTGAAACAGATGAAGGAATATATTATGTCTCGTGTTTTTAAAGGTTCTGCCGGAATTGCACAAGGTATTTTTGTATCTCTCGGAATTGGTTTGCTGATTGAAAATATTGGACGAATCTTTGATATACCGATGTTAATTACAATTGGAGTTGTTGCAAAATCACTTATGGCACCAGCGATTGGAGCCGGAATTGCCTTCATGTTAGGGGCGAATGGGCTTGTTATTTTCTCGGCGATGATTGCTGGGGCCATTGGAGCTGGGGCGATTTCCATCACTGCAGCTGGTCTAATGATTAAAACTGGTGAACCGATTGGTGCGCTATTAACAGCAACTTTAGCGGTTTATATCGGAAAACGATTAAGTGGAAAAACGGCTTTAGATATGATGCTTGTTCCTTCTGCTGCAATATTAGGTTCTGGTATTGTTGGGATTTGGTTATCTCAAAATATTAGCCCAGTCTTAAATGCAGTTGGTGCATTTATTAAAGAAAGTTCAGCTGGTAGCCCATTTCTTGCTTCTGTCGTACTAGCAGTTGCTTGGGGATTATTACTTATTTCTCCAGCTTCATCGGCAGCTTTAGCAATTGCGCTTAGCTTAGATGGAGTAGCAGGCGGTGCAGCACTGGCAGGGTGTGTTGCTCAATTTATTGGATTTTCCGTGATCTCAGCAAAGGAAAATAATTTAGGTGGCATTTTAGCACAAGCACTTTGTACTCCGAAAGTACAACTTCCCAATATCACTAAAAATCCAATCATTCTTCTCCCAACTGTCGTTGCGAGCGCAATTGTCGGTCCTGTTTCTGCACTCATTTTCCAACTGGAAGCAGGAAAAGAAATTGCTGGTCTTGGATTAAGTTCTTTCATCGCACCTATTAATTTAATTTCTAACCAAGGATTAGGTGTTGTACCAGCGATGGTAATCACTTATATCGTAATTCCAGTAGCTGTTTCATATATCATTTATATCGCATTACGAAAAGCAGGTCGTATTCATTCTGGAGATATGACTGTGCCACAATCTTAAATGAAGATTAAAAATCTCCTTTATATAGAGAGAAAAGCAGACTGAAGAAGCCACAGTCTGCTTTTCATTTATATGTTATAGGCAGTAAAACTCTTACCTCAAGATGCCAAATAGGTGGGAGTGAGGTAGGAGAAAATCTCTATTGATTTACTTTATAAGATTGCTTGACTGAAATCGTTATTCCGCTATATCTGTTTACTAATAAGAGTTGGATACTGAAATAGAGTATGCTTGCTAGTGTTATGCCAGATACAGCGTCGATAAAGGCATGTTGTTTTGTAAATAGTGTTGATAAAATGATGAGCATGCCAAAGAAAGTAAGCAAGTAATATTCCCATTTATGTTGCTCTCTTCGCTTAAAGGCAGCTAACATAATCACAAATGTTGTGAGAACATGAATGCTAGGAAAACAGTTGACAGGCTGATCAATGCTATAAATGTAGCGAACTAAGTTAGAAAATAGATCAGTGCCAACGACTGCCGGACGCGGTACAGTTGTTTGCCAAAAGTAATAAATGGAAAAACAAGTTAACTTTCCAAGAATAATGCCACTTAATGTTACATAATATTGTTTTCTGTCGGCAAAGCAATAGTAGATCAGTGCGCCATATAAATATGGAAACCAAATTAAATAGGGGATAATAAATACTTTTACAAATGGAATCCAATCATCAACGATAGTTGTAACATCGACAGCATGGGCACTCGATTTATTCAGTACATCGTAAAGGGGACTTACGAGTACAAGTAGAAGTATATAAGTTAATGGAAGAAACGATGAAAGTTTATATTTTCTCATGATGATCTCCTATTATTTTGTAATGTAAGTAAACCTTGTTGATTATAATATAGAAACTTCAAATGAGCCATTGATTTTACTTACATTTTTGTCATTTGACCTAAAAAATGGAGGGGTGCGGGATGAAACGTTTGTCTTTCTTGTTCTTTTTTATACTTTTATGTTTAGTAGGAACTGGATGTACAAAGGGAGAAGCGGGAGGAGCATTAGAGTATAATGGCAGAGCGCTTGTCATTGGTGTTATTGGTGAGAAACCAAAAGATACATTCAGAAATGTGAAGTTTGAAAATATAGCATTAAACGAAATGGAACAAAAATTAGCGGAAGTAGATGGCTTTCTTGTGATGAAGGAGAAGTTTCAAGAAGCATCAAACGAACGGTATAAAGAATTGTTTTTATCAATAAAGAAACCAGTATTTTTTATTGGCTTACAAGATAAATCTTATTCGCTTTTTATAAAGAAGAAGCTAGATTATAACCATGCACCGAAGGATGAAAATGCAATGTATACGCAAGGGTTTGTAAATATCGGAAGCGGTGAAGGACAGCAGTGGGGGACCGGTTTAACAAACGGTGGCGCTGCAGAGGAAAGTGTTCATAATATGTATATTATTGTGTTTCAGGCGATTGCGGATTATTTAAATAGACAATGAGAGGAGCCTTTAAATAAGGCTTCTTATTGTTTAAATAAACGTTTGTTTAATATATATGTTCGCCCTAAATATGATAAAAATATGTATTTTTTGTTATATTGTTTTCTTTTGATAGTGGAACAAATAAAGAAATTTGCAGGATTATTAAAAATTATCACGAAATAAATTAAAGTTTGAAGAAATAATGGTTTGAAATAATAAAACGTTTTCTATATGATAAAGGTAAAGGTTAGTAAAAAAGTAGGTGAATTTATGACAGTAACATTTTATTCATACCCAAAATGTGGCACATGTCAAAAAGCAAAGAAATGGTTTGAGGCAAACGATGTAGCATATGAGATGATTCATATTGTTGAAAATCCACCGTCACAAGAAGAATTACGCAATTTGCATATGAAAAGTGAATTGCCGTTAAAGAAATTTTTTAATACAAGCGGTATGCGTTATCGTGAGCTTGGTTTAAAAGATAAGTTAAAGGTTGCAAGTGAAGACGAAATGTTTGAACTTTTAGCGTCCGATGGTATGTTAATTAAACGTCCGATTGTAACAGATGGAACAAATGTAACACTTGGCTTTAATGAAGAGCAGTTTGAAAGTATGTGGAAAAAGTACCAATAAGGTATTTTTACATAATTAATACATTCACTGGAGGTACAGTCATGAGCATTCCAAATCATTTACGTTACTCTGAAGAACACGAATGGGTAAAAACTGAAGGGAATCAAGTTGTTATCGGTATTACTCATTTCGCACAAAGTGAGCTAGGCGATATCGTATTCGTTGAACTTCCTGAAGTAGGTGCAACACTTGAAGCTAATGAGCCATTCGGAAGCGTAGAATCTGTTAAAACAGTTTCTGAATTATACGCACCTGTAAGTGGTAAAGTTGTAGCAGTAAACGAAGAATTAAGCGATCAACCAGAACTTGTTAACGAGTCTCCATACGAAGGTGCATGGATGGTGAAAGTTGAACTTTCTGATGCAAGTGAAGTTGAAAAACTATTAACTGCAGAAAAATACGCAGAAATGACAAACCAAGACTAATTTGATTCTAGATAAAAGAGGCAGCCTATGTGCTGTCTTTTTTAATTTTTATAGTACATTGTTATCAAAAGGAATGAGAAACCATATCCCCCTTACATTCTGAACGAGCCGCTTGTGCTTTTCTTTGTAAAAATAAACAGGAAACAAGATGGGAATATCGAATATACTATATACGAAAGTAAGGTTGTTTTATAGTATATGGTGATCGGGTGATGACACATGGTTTATGTAGAAAAGGTCATTATTGTAGAAGGTAAATCAGATAGAAGAAAGATTGAATCTATTATTCGAGAACCGGTGGAAATTGTTTGTACAAATGGTACAATTGGTTTGTCGAAAATGGATGAGCTCATTGATCAGTTTTTTGATAAAGAAGTATATGTGCTAGTGGATGCTGATGATGCAGGAGAAAAGCTTCGCAAGCAATTTCGTAAGGAATTTCCGCAGGCTGAACATATTTATATTGATCGTTCATATCGTGAAGTAGCAACTGCACCGTCTTCACATTTAGCAAATGTATTATGGGGAGCTGACATTGATGTTTATACAGAATATTTACGGTAAGGAATGATGATAGAAGTGATTGACTGGACAGGTGCTGAAGCCACAAATCTAATAGTGAATCAAGAAAAAACAGTGTTATATGTATATACTCCAATGTGTGGTACATGCCAATTGGCGAAAAAAATGTTAACTGTTGTAGAAGCAACGATTGTTGACTTAGAAGTTGGCATGTTAGATTTAAATTATGCTCCGCATTTAGCACGTGAATATGAGATAGAAAGTGTTCCTTGTTTACTCATATTTGAAAATGGAACGTTGAAGAAGAAAATATATGCATTTCATTCAGTTGAATATTTATATAAGGAACTACAGTAGGCGGCAAAAAATTTGCCGCCTCGACACATTTCTTGGGAAATATGTTGAAATGGCAGAGGTAATACAGTATTTGTCGAGCAAAAGGAAGAGGATTGATGCTTAGGGAATGGAAAGGTATTAGTAGAAAGTGATATGAAGGATGTGATGAGAATGAAATTATATTCAATGCTTCAATCATTTGTAACACATGCTAATAAACAATATCATTTAGAACCTCTTTTGCGTCAAGCAGGAAAAGTCATTAGTATTCATTTTGGAGATGAGTGCCATTCCCTCCAAATTTCAAGGGATTATATACAGCTTGTAAAAGGAGATAGGGGAACCGAACAAATCCACTGTTTTAAAGAAGAAGATTTACAACAATTAGTTACAGGGAATGTTCGTTTGCAAAAGCTAATTCATGAAGGTCGTGTACATTATGCGGGGACATATCGCACGATGCTATTATTGGAGTCCATGTTTCATATTTGTAAACCAATGCCAGTGGGCGCTTAATATTCTTAAAATTTTCTTTTTAAGAAATTTTTTGTTGACAGAGTGAATGTATATTGATAAAATTCAAGTCATAAAATATAGATAATTTCATAAATTTTGAATCAGAAGAAAATTAGATCTGATTTCTCTTATCAAGAGAGGTGGAGGGACTGTGCCCTATGAAGCCCGGCAACCGTCAACGATTTTGTTGAAATGGTGCCAATTCCTGCAAAGCAAATGCTTTGAGAGATGAGAGAAAGGATTATGTTGATATACGCATAAAAACCTTTCTGCTCATTGTAAAGCAGAAAGGTTTTTTTGTTGTTTGAATGAGGAGGACATTTAAACAACAGGAAAAATCGATAAGAAATTGAGCAGATGGCGACAGTTCAGTATTCTTACACCAAAAATAAAAAATGTGAGAGTCATTCTGAACGAGCTACTTACGCTTTTTAATTAAAGGGGTGAACATCATGATTCTATTAGAAAATGTGAAAAAGATATATCAGTCAAAAAACGGTGATGTGATTGCTGTAGATCGGGCCAATTTAAAAATAGAGGAAGGCGAAATTTTTGGGGTTATCGGATATAGCGGTGCAGGTAAGAGTTCGTTAATTCGCTTGTTTAATCAGTTGGAGAAACCAACTTCTGGTCAAATTACAGTTGCTAATCGTTTGATTTCAGCCATTACCGGTAATGAACTTCGAAAGGCAAGACAAGAAATTGGGATGATCTTTCAACATTTCAATTTACTTTGGTCAAGAACTGTTCGTGAGAATATTGCTTTTCCTCTCGAGATTGCCGGTGTGGATAAAAAGGAGCGAAAGAAACGTGTAGATGAGCTTATTCGTCTTGTCGGATTAGAAGGGAGAGGAGATGCTTATCCATCTCAACTGAGCGGTGGACAAAAACAACGCGTCGGGATTGCAAGAGCGTTGGCTAACAATCCGAAAGTACTTTTATGTGATGAAGCAACATCGGCGCTTGATCCGGAAACAACAGATCAAATTTTAGATTTACTACTAGATATTAATAAACGCCTTAACTTAACCATTGTGCTTATTACTCATGAAATGCATGTGATTCAAAAGATTTGTAATCGTGTTGCAGTGATGGAAAAAGGGAAAATTGTAGAGACAGGTCCTGTACTAGAGGTATTTCGTAATCCGCAGCAAGAGATTACAAAGCGATTTGTTCAGCAATTAACAGATTCTGAAGATACGAATGAAACGATTGAAAACTTATTAGAGAAATACCCAGATGGTAAAGTCATTCGTTTGCAATTTATTGGAGATTCTGTAGAGCGCCCAGTGTTACAAGGGTTAATGAGGAGAGAGGATGTAGAAGTTAGCGTGCTTCAAGGAAATATCGCGCAGACAAATAATGGAGCATACGGAAGCTTAATTGTTCATTTAAATGGTGAAGAAGCAGCCATTCAGCAGGCAATAGCAGGAATCCATCAAGAGAAAGTAGAGCTGGAGGTGGTTGCACATGGATAAATTGCTCACAAATGTCGATTGGAATCAAATGCTAGAAGCAACAGGAGAAACATTATACATGACGGCAATCGCAGCAATTGCCACATTTATTTTAGGACTTATGTTAGGATTACTGCTCTTTATGACAGCGAAGGATAATTTGTGGGAAAACAAAGTGATTCATACAGGAATCGGGGCATTCGTAAATATTTTTAGATCAATCCCGTTCATCATTTTAATCATTCTACTTATTCCGTTTACAAAGATTCTTCTTGGAACAATTCTTGGAGCAAGTGCAGCATTGCCTGCTTTGATTATTGGAGCGGCCCCATTTTATGCGAGAATGGTTGAAATCGCGCTTCGTGAAATTGATAAAGGTGTGATTGAAGCTTCAAAGGCAATGGGAGCGAAAACAAGCACAATTATTTGGAAAGTATTAATTCCAGAATCTTTGCCAGCACTTGTATCTGGTATTACCGTAACGACAATTGCACTTGTTGGTTATACAGCAATGGCAGGCGTTGTTGGCGCTGGCGGACTCGGTACACTAGCATATTTAGAAGGGTTCCAGCGGGGAAACAACGATGTGACAATTGTTGCGACAATTTGTGTATTGCTGGTTGTGTTTTTCATTCAATTTATTGGAGATTTTGCGACAACTCGGATTGATAAACGATAAATCGATTAAAAATTAGGAAGGATGTTAACAACATGAAAAAATTATTACTTTCAGCACTTATTACGACATCAATTTTTGGATTAACAGCTTGCGGTGGGAAAAGTGAAGATAAGCTTGTTGTCGGTGCTTCTAATGTACCGCACGCTGAGATTTTAGAGAAGGCAAAACCATTGCTTGAGAAAAAGGGCGTTGTGTTAAAAATTGAAAAATTTCAGGACTATGTATTACCGAATAAATCATTAGCAGATAAAGAATTAGATGCAAACTATTTCCAGCATATTCCGTATTTAGAGAAAGAAATAAAGGATAAAGGGTATAAGTTTGAAATAGCAGGCAAAATTCATTTAGAACCGATTGGAGTATACTCTCAAAAATATAAAAGCTTAAAAGAGCTTCCAGATGGAGCGACAGTAATTATGAGTAACTCTGTGGCTGATCATGGCCGCGGATTAGCAATCTTACAAAAAGAGGGCATTTTAAAAATTAAAGATGGTGTAGATCCTGTGAAAGCAACAACAAAAGATATTGCGGAAAATCCAAAGAACTTGAAGTTTAAAACAGATATCGAACCAGGTCTATTGCCACAAGTGTATAACAACAAGGAAGGCGATGCGGTTTTAATTAACTCAAACTATGCAATTGATGCAAAATTAGATCCAGGAAAAGATGCAATTGCGATTGAAAGTAATGATTCTCCATATACAAACGTAGTGGCAGTTCGTAAAGGGGATAAAGATAAAAAAGAGATTAAAGCGCTTGTAGAAGTATTGCATTCGAAAGAAATTGAAGATTTCATCAAGAAAGAATATAAAGGGGCGGTTGTTCCTGTAAAAGAATAATGGCAGGAAAAAAGGCTGAGAAATTCTCAGTCTTTTTTCTTTATATATATAAGAAGAAAGGTGTATCATAATAGAATGTGAGGGAAAATCTATACACATTTGTGAAAAAATTATTACTTTTTTTCAGCGTTTGCGATATCATTTTATTTGATATAAAATTAGAATGAGAATAAAATGAGAATGTGAATGTTTTAGGAATTTTTAAAATGTATATAGAGGATTATTGGAGGTATTGAGATGGCTGGTTCTACATTAACGGTTAAAGACTTACATGTATCAATCGATGGCAAAGAAATTTTAAAAGGTGTAAACCTGGAAGTAAAAGGTGGAGAAATCCACGCAATTATGGGACCTAACGGAACGGGTAAATCAACTTTATCTTCTGCAATTATGGGTCACCCAAAATATGAAGTAACAGAAGGAAGCATCATCATCGACGGTGAAGATGTACTAGAAATGGAAGTAGATGAGCGTGCACAAGCAGGTCTATTCCTAGCAATGCAATATCCAAGCGAAATTAGCGGAGTAACAAACGCTGACTTCTTACGTTCAGCAATTAATGCACGCCGCGAGGAAGGCGATGAAATTTCTCTTATGAAATTTATCCGCAAACTAGATAAAAACATGGAATTTCTAGAAATGGATCCAGAAATGGCACAACGTTACTTAAATGAAGGTTTCTCTGGCGGTGAGAAAAAACGTAACGAAATTCTTCAATTAATGATGATTGAGCCAAAAATTGCAATCTTAGATGAAATCGACTCTGGTCTTGATATCGATGCATTAAAAGTTGTATCTAAAGGTATTAACGCAATGCGCGGTGAAGAGTTTGGTTGCTTAATGATTACGCATTACCAACGTTTATTAAACTACATTACTCCAGATTTCGTTCACGTTATGATGAACGGTCGTATTGTAAAATCTGGTGGTCCTGAGCTTGCTCAACGTCTAGAAGCTGAAGGTTATGACTGGATCAAAAAAGAATTAGGTATTGAAGACGAAACAGCAGAGCAAGAAGCGTAAGAGAGGAGCATAAATATGACAATCGGTACATTACCTTTCGATCAAGAAACAATCCGTCAGCGCGCAAGCGAAGTAAACGAAGCTGCTTGGTTGACTGAGTTCCGCTTACAAGCTCTTGCACAAGCAACTGAACTTCCAATGCCAACGCCTGATAAAACAAAAATCGATAAATGGGACTTTATCGGAAAAGGCACTACTCTTAAGCAAGAGTCTGTAAGTTCTTTAGCGGAACTTCCAGAAGCAGTGAAAAACTTAATTGATGAAAATAATAACGTACTAGTCGGACGCACTGGCACAAAAGCATTTGTTTCTTTAGCGGACGAAGCAAAAGAAAAAGGTGTTATTTTCACAGATATTGTAACGGCTGCAACTGAGCATGCTGAATTAGTACAAAAGTACTTAATGAAAGATGGCGTGAAAGTGGATGAGCATCGTTTAACAGCACTTCACGCAGCATTAATCAATGGCGGGGCATTTGTATATGTTCCAAAAAACGTTGTACTTGAAACACCACTTCAAGCGGTATTCTTAGTAGATGGCGAAGAAGCAAACTTATATAACCATGTATTATTCGTAGCTGATGAAAACAGTTCTGCAACTTACGTGGAAAACTATGTAGCAGATGAAAATGTTACTGGTATTGCAAATATCGTAGCAGAAGTAATCGTAGAACAAGGTGCACAGGTGAAATTTGGTGCAGTGGATCTATTAGCGAAAGGTGTAACAACGTATGTAAATCGTCGCGGTGTTGTAGGACGTGATGCTCGTATTGAATGGGCATTAGGTCTTATGAACGACGGTGATACAATTTCAGAGAACGTAACGAACTTAATGGGTGACGGATCATTTGCTGATACAAAAACAGTAACAATCGGTCGCGGCAATCAAACACAAAACTTTACAACAAAAGTTGTTCATTTTGGTAAACACTCTGAAGGTTATATTTTAAAACACGGTGTACAAAAAGATAGCGCAACTTCTATCTTTAACGGAATTGGTAAGATTGAACACGGTGCATCTAAATCAAATGCACAACAATCTTCTCGCGTTCTTATGTTAAGTGAAAAAGCACGCGGTGATGCAAATCCAATTCTTCTAATTGATGAAGATGATGTAATGGCAGGTCACGCAGCTTCTGTTGGCCGCGTAGATCCAGTACAACTATACTACTTAATGAGTCGTGGTATTCCGAAGAAAGAAGCGGAACGCTTAGTCATCCATGGATTCTTAGCACCTGTAGTAAATGAGCTTCCAATTGAAGGAGTAAAAACACAGCTTGTTGAGGTAATTGAAAGGAAAGTTCGCTAATGAATATTCATGAAATACGCAAACAGTTTCCAATTCTTGATCAAAAAGTGAACGGCAAACAACTTGTTTATTTCGATAGTGCAGCAACTTCTCAAAAACCAATTCAAGTGATTGAAACGTTAGAACGTTATTATAAAGAATATAATTCTAACGTGCATCGCGGTGTTCATACGCTCGGTACAAAAGCTACCGATGCGTATGAAGGTGCACGTGAGAAAGTTCGCAAGTTTATTAATGCGAAATCAATGGAAGAAATTATTTTCACACGCGGAACGACAACTGCATTAAATACAGTAGCAGCAAGTTATGGCCGTGAAAATGTAAAAGAAGGCGATGAAATTGTTATCTCTTACATGGAGCACCATAGTAACATTATTCCGTGGCAACAAGTTGCAAAGAAAACAGGGGCAACGTTAAAATATCTTCCGCTTCAGCCAGATGGAACAATCTCTATTGAAGATGCCCGTCAAACCATTACACCAAATACGAAAATTGTTTCTATCATGTATGTATCAAACGTACTTGGAACGATTAACCCTGTAAAAGAAATTGCAGAAATCGCTCATCAAAACGGTGCCATTATGGTCGTTGACGGTGCACAAAGTACACCTCATATGAAAGTAGATGTACAAGATTTAAACTGCGATTTCTATGCGTTATCCGCTCATAAAATGTGCGGGCCTACAGGTATCGGTGTATTATACGGTAAGAAGGAATTGCTAGAAAATATGGAGCCAATTGAATTTGGCGGTGAAATGATTGATTTTGTAGATTTACAAGATTCTACATGGAAAGAGCTTCCGTGGAAGTTTGAAGCCGGTACACCGATTATCGGTAATGCAATCGGACTTGGAGCAGCAATTGATTTCCTAGAAGAAATCGGTCTTGATAATATTGAAAAGCATGAACATGAATTAGCGCAGTACGCTTTAGAAAGACTATCGGAAGTAGATGGCGTTACAATTTATGGTCCAAAGCATCGCGCTGGTCTTGTTACATTTAATATTGATGAAGTACATCCACACGATGTTGCGACAGTACTAGATGTAGAAGGCATTGCGGTTCGCGCAGGACATCACTGTGCACAACCGCTTATGAAGTGGCTAAAAGCTTCTTCTACAGCACGTGCAAGCTTCTATTTATATAATACAAAAGAAGAAATTGATACATTTGTTGAAGCGCTAACGAAAACAAAGGAGTATTTCACAAATGTCTTTTAATAATTTAGATACGTTATATCGTCAAGTTATTATGGATCATTATAAGAATCCACGTAACCATGGCGTGTTAGAAGATAGTGTTACAGTTAACTTAAACAACCCAACTTGCGGCGATTGTATTCAGCTTACGATGAAAGTAGAAGAGGGAATCGTAAAAGAAGCGAAGTTTGAGGGAGAAGGATGTTCCATTTCAATGTCTTCAGCTTCGATGATGACGCAAGCGGTAAAAGGAAAGAAAATTGAAGATGCACTTAAGCTTTCGAAAATTTTCTCTGACATGATGCTAGGAAAAGAGTATGATGACAGCGTAGATTTAGGAGATATTGAAGCATTACAAGGTGTATGCAAGTTTCCAGCGCGTATTAAATGTGCAACATTAGCTTGGAAAGCGTTAGAAAAAGGCTTAAACGAAGAAAAGTAATGTGAGAAGTTCCTAAAGACGGAGTTATCTAAGGAGGGACATACCAACATGGCGAAACAAATGCCAGATATCGGCGATTACAAATATGGTTTCAAGGATAAAGACGTTTCGATTTTCCGTGCAGGTCGCGGTTTAACAAAAGAAATCGTAGAAGAGATTTCACATATGAAAGAAGAACCAAAGTGGATGTTAGACTTCCGCTTGAAAGCACTGGATAAGTTCTATGAAATGCCAATGCCACAATGGGGCGGCGATTTAAACGATTTAGATTTCGATGAAATTACGTACTACGTAAAACCATCTGAGAAATCTGAGAAGTCTTGGGATGAAGTACCTGATGAAATTAAAGCAACATTTGATAAATTAGGTATTCCAGAAGCTGAGCAAAAATATTTAGCGGGTGTATCAGCGCAGTATGAATCTGAAGTTGTATATCACAACATGAAAGAAGACCTAGAAGCGCTAGGAATTGTCTTCAAAGATACAGATAGCGCATTAAAAGAAAACGAAGATATTTTCCGTGAGCATTTCGGAAAAGTAATCCCGCCAACTGACAACAAGTTTGCAGCATTAAACTCTGCAGTTTGGTCTGGTGGATCATTTATCTACGTTCCAAAAGGTGTAAAAGTAGATACACCACTTCAAGCGTATTTCCGTATTAACTCTGAAAATATGGGACAATTCGAGCGTACGCTTATTATCGTAGATGAAGGTGCGCACGTACACTACGTTGAAGGATGTACAGCTCCTGTTTACACTACTAACTCACTTCACAGTGCGGTAGTAGAAATCATCATTAAGAAAGATGCATATTGCCGTTATACAACAATCCAAAACTGGGCAAATAACGTATACAATCTCGTTACAAAACGTGCGGTTTGTGAAGAAAACGCAACGATGGAATGGATTGACGGTAACATCGGTTCTAAATTAACGATGAAATACCCAGCTGTTATTTTAAAAGGTGAAGGTGCACGCGGTTTAACATTATCTATCGCGATTGCTGGTAAAGGCCAACATCAAGATGCTGGTGCGAAAATGATTCACTTAGCACCAAATACATCTTCAACAATCGTATCTAAATCGATTGCAAAACATGGTGGTAAAGTAACATACCGTGGTATCGTACATTTCGGACCAAAAGCGAAAAACTCTCGCTCTAACATCGAGTGTGATACATTAATTATGGATAACCAATCTACATCTGATACAATTCCTTATAACGAAATCAAAAACGATTACGTTTCACTTGAGCACGAAGCGAAAGTATCAAAAGTATCAGAAGAACAATTATTCTATCTAATGAGCCGCGGTATTTCTGAGCAAGAAGCAACAGAAATGATTGTAATGGGCTTCATCGAGCCATTCACTCGCGAACTTCCAATGGAATACGCAGTAGAAATGAACCGTCTTATCAAATTTGAAATGGAAGGTTCTATCGGTTAATTTAAAAATAGAAGCGCCCTGCTTGGCAGGGTGCTTTTTTATGTGCAGTAAGAAAATATTGGCGATTTCAGCATGGAAACTCGGGTTGGGATTTCGAGTTTTTTCGTCTCTTATAAGGATATTTCTATTCAAAGTGTTAATATCTGAATTTTTACTACATTTTATAAAAAGTTATTATTTGTATAAATTGTTAACAAATGTAAAAAGAAGAAGGCGATTTAGAGCGAAAGATAGAATGTATTGTAGGTAACTATCAATAAAACAAGAAGAAAGGGGAAATGAGTAGCTATGAAAAAAGTTTTAGGAGTTATTATGAGTTTTCTATTTGTTTTTATGTTCATGGGAGGGAATACGACGTTCGCAAAAGAAACATCAGAGAATTTTAGTTTTTCTCTTGAACAGGGAAAATCGTATCAATGGATGCCTGGGATGAACGATTTATTTTTGTTCGACCATCCAGTAAATGATGTAACTATTGGAGCAATGCAATATACTGTGGATGGAAGTGAGGCTAAAGTGACATATGAATTAGTTCCACTTAGTCCGCTCGGAACATCTCATGCAAAAACATTAACGGGTACGTATACGAAAGAACAAGGAAAGCTATATTTTTATAATATTTCGCGTGGAATCTATGTCATGAAGGTTACAAATCAGTCTAGCAGTCCTGTATATGGAAATTTTTATGCGTTTTATTAAACCGAATAAGCGATAAGAAAAAAGGTTCTCCCTATGTAGAGAACCTTTTTATAAATTTACTCATATATTCAATTTTTACTTCGTTATATAATGCGGGAAATTTTGAATTAAAACACTTTACGTTGATAAATAAATAACGATACGCTCTATGAAACAATATAAGCAAATGCGCTGATCGCTATAGCTATATGCTATACAAAGCAGGTGCAGGAAAGCTGAAAATTGTATCGGTAATGGTGCTAAACTTGATTGCAAGAAGTTGTACAGCATTTGGACCAAAGGAAGATAATGCTAAAAATGAACATAAAACTATTAAAAACATATACTTTCACTTCACCTGCATCTGGCTTTAATAAGTTCATCATCATTTTAATGACTGTTGATTTTCCTGCACCATTTGAACCGATGAAACCTGTTACACCCCCCTTTTTGATTTGTAAATTTAATTGTTTGATTGAAAAGTTTTATGAACATCCCGTAGTTCTACTATATTTTCCATCTTTTTTACTCCTCATATAAA
The DNA here is from genome assembly GCF_000017425.1 of Bacillus cytotoxicus NVH 391-98. Lineage (GTDB taxonomy): Bacteria > Bacillota > Bacilli > Bacillales > Bacillaceae_G > Bacillus_A > Bacillus_A cytotoxicus. Next base: position 3,633,860 of record NC_009674.1, on the reverse strand, counting down.
ATAGTTAATCATTCATGAAGCTCGGCTAAAGGTACACCAATTTCTTTACTATTCGCAACAACAGCTAATAATTGTTCTTCAATCACTTTTCATTTTTTCTCACGTACTACGTCTAAATTTTGTTCAGTAACAAAAGCTCCTTTCCCCACAATTGAATAAATAAAGCCTGCTTTTTCTAACTCTTCATACGCTCTTTTCGTTGTAATAGGAGTACGAAAACGATTTGCAGATTGAGGGGCCTATATGGAAAATAACGAAAAAATAACCAGGGCTGTCCCGTAAATTTTTTTTATTAAAAACGCAACGCTTTTTCTGATTTTTCGGTGCGGAGTCATTTATAATCATTTCGGTTTGAAAATAAATTTTATATGAAAAGGGGAATTTTTTGCTTTTTCCTTTAATGAGAGTACAATGTAAAATAGCAAGAAAGGGCGAAAAGTATTTACAGGATTATTGTACGTGCATAGCGTAAAAGGCAATAAGGATTTGAGAGGAGGTTTTTTCTCTGAATAGAAAGAAAGAAACAAGTATCCACCTTTATCATACAAACGATATACATAGCCATTTTGAAAATTGGCCGCAAATTTCTCGGTTTGTATTAGAAGAGAAAAAGCGAAGACAAGAAGCAGGAGAGTCTGTTTTTACGTTAGATATTGGCGATCATGTGGATCGTTTTCATAGTATTACAGAAGCGACAAATGGGCGCGGGAATACGCAGTTATTAAATGAAGCGCTATATGATTATGTCACGATTGGAAATAATGAAGGAATTACACTAGCGAAGGAGCATTTAGACGATTTATACGATGATGCTGAATTTGAAGTGCTTGTAGCGAATTTATTTGAAAAAGAGGGTGTACGTCCTAATTGGGCAGAGCCGTATAAACTTCATACGACGACAGATGGCATTACTATTGCTTTTATCGGTTTAACGGTAGCCTATCCAGAGTTTTATAACAGGTTAGGATGGTATATTGAAGAGCCGATGATACATTTAGAGGCCATCTTAGATGAAGTGAAAGATCAAGCACATATTACGGTTGTCCTTTCACATCTTGGGAAACATGCTGATGAATATATGGCAAAGAATTATGATATAGATGTTATTTTAGGAGCGCATACACATCACTTATTTGAGCGTGGCATGCTCGTAAATGGAACATTGCTTTGTTGTTGTGAGAAGTGGGGACATTATGTTGGGCATGTGGAACTTATTGTAGATAAGCAAACAAAACGATTATTGAAAAAAGACGGTAGAGCGATTAAAACAGAGCGTTTAAGCGCGTATAGTAAACCGTTATCCACAATCGAGCTGTTGCAGGCAGAATGTACACATATTATGGAAGAGCCTGTTGTCCAATTAAAAGAAGCGCTGCCAATAGACTGGTTTAAAGAAACAGCATTTTCTCATATGTTAGCAAATGCGTTACGAAAATGGTGCGGGGCAGAAATTGGAATGGTAAATGCAGGAGTACTATTGGAAGGACTAGAAGCAGGAATTGTAACACGCGGAGATATTCACCGAATTTGTCCACATCCGATTAATCCATGTGCATTACAAGTGCCAGGGAAAACATTAAAGGAAGTTATTTTAAAAGCGCGTCGTCCGAATATGGAACAGCTTGAAGTAAAAGGATTTGGTTTTCGCGGTAAAGTGATGGGTAAGATGGTTTATGATGGACTAGAGGTGATATTTGATACGGTTCCTGGGAATAAAATTTTGATTGAGGATATACTAATTAACGGTGAATCAATCGAATTAGATCGTATCTATACAGTAGGGACAATTGATATGTACACATTTGGTTACTTATACCCAGAACTATCCACACTTTCTCATAAACAGTACTACATGCCAGAATTGCTTAGAGATGTGTTAACTAATATGTTGACAACTTCTACATCGTTTAATCAAACTATAGGCTAGTTAACCTGTAACACTCATTTCTCTCTCCTCATACAGATAAGAAAGAGAGGAGTGGGTGAATAATGGTGAGTATAGAGCCTATTATTATTGATCACTATACGTTTATAGGAGTTAGTGTAAAGCTTCCAAAGACAAATTTGCTAGCTATTATGAGTGATAAAGGATATATTATGTGCGGAGCATTAGATGTCGGTTTATTAAATGAGAAATTAAAAGATCGCGGGGTTGTTGCTGGTCGTGCAGTTGGTGTTAGAACAATTGAACAACTGCTTGAAGCCCCACTGGAATCGGTAACAACTGAGGCAGAGAAATTAGGCATTACAGCAGGAACAATTGGAAAAGATGCACTATTAAAAATGATATAAGTATATATCGTCCCTCTTTCTTGCATAGAAATGATATAAGAAGGAGGGTTTCTTATGCGCACATTTCGTCCGAAGACTTCGCGGTTTAGACGTGGCCCGCTTCCCTTTCGCCATGTCCTACTCATCTCATTTATTATTTTTTTATTGTTGACATTACAAGGATTGTGGATTGTGAATAAAAGTATACAGCCAACACTTATAAAATATGGAGAAACACAAACGCATAAAATGGCAACAGTAGTAATGACAAAGGCGGTAAAAGATCGTATAAAGGAAGGCTTTGATGTGGATTCATTAATGAAGGTGCAAAATGATAAGAATGGAAAAGTATCCACAATTGATTTAAATACGAAACAAGTAAACGAGATTTTAACATCCACAACGACATACATAGAAAAGTATTTACATCAGGTGGAAAATGGGAATATGAAAGCGCTCGGCCTTCCAGAAGAAAGCGGGGTGTCGATGTCCGTTCCGCTCGGACGCATAACAGATAATGCACTTCTTGGAAATATAGGACCAGATATTCCAATTGACTTTACAACGATTGGGCATGTTAGCACAGATATTAAGCAAAAAATTGAACCGCAAGGAATTAATAATACAGCTATTAAAATTATGATGGAGGTAGAGGTAACGTTACAAGTTATTATCCCATTTCGAACGAAAGATATTACAGTGAAGCAAGATATTCCTATTGCAACGCGAATTGTTCAAGGAGAAGTACCAGCGTATTATGGAAATGGCGGGATTGTAATACCTGATAAAAAGAAAACGGACGATTAATGGATGAATATCATTTTGATTCAATCATCTGTGGGATAGAAATAACCGTGGCAATCCGCCACGGTTATTTCTTTAAGCTAGCGCGTTCTTTTCGTTCCCATAAGCTTAAGTGCATGTATGGATCAAAAGCCCATTCCGTGTAACCATTATCTTTATATAGACCAAAGTGTAAATGAGGAGGAAATTTACCAGTTGTACCGGGTGGCCCATATCCTGTATTTCCAACGAAGCCAAGAACTGTGCCAGGTTCTACAATTTGACCAAGCTGTATTTCTTTTGAAAATCCACCTAAATGGGCGTAATAATGATAGTTATTATACAGGTCTCGTATTCCAATGCGCCATCCACCAAGGCGATTCCATCCTTTTGTTTCAATGATGCCGTAACAAGTAGACCGCACTGGGACACCATGTCTTGCAAAAATATCAGTTCCTTCATGAATCCGTCTTCCGCCAAAACTTCGTCCCGCACCAAAAGTACTGCGGTAGCTATGATCGCTGTGAATTGGAAGTGGGAAGGCATTTCCTTCTAAATTTATGCGTCCATAATGTTTATAAATTCGAGCATATTCGGTAATTAACTCCACGGTCTTGGCACGTCTATAATATTCCCAAAGCATAATTTTTATACGGTCTTCGGAAGTTCCTTGTTTTTTTATAATTGTTGCCATTGTGTGCAACAAATCACGGTCATTATTTGCATCTGCTCGTCCATCTTGATTGCCATCTAAACCGATTCCAGCAAATAAAGAAATAGTATAAGGTAGAGTATCATGAGGATCAGGATTAGCAGGCCCCGACCATATTTCTGGTTTGAAATAAATGGAAATAATCGCATCAGGTTTTTTCGGAATATCACGCCTAACACTTCGTATATTACGTTCATATTGATCGATGGCAGCTAGATAGTACCAAGGAACATCCAAAGATTTCTCAGTCTCTTTGTAGAGTTCCATCCGTTTATCATATATGCTTTGTTTCTCTTCACCATAAGCAATGCCTTGCTGAAGAAGAAAGAAAATCGAAAGTAAGAGAGAAATTTTTCGAAGCATGAAATAAACTCCTTTCACAACATCACTCTCCTTAGTGTTAGATATACGGAATATTTCATTATAGTAAATCATTGGTAAAAAATCTTACAATCTTCATTTGAGCAAATCGCTTTCATACGTTAAAATAGATATGTTACATTGAAAGAAGCGAACACGGTAAACTATTTCATATTGTGCGGAGTTGATAACATGACAAAACAAACAGAATATAAGCGCAAGCCCGAATGGTTGAAAATTAAGTTAAATACAAATGAAAACTATACAGGCTTAAAGAAAATGATGCGTTCTAAGCAGCTTCATACAGTTTGTGAAGAAGCAAAATGTCCGAACATTCATGAATGTTGGGCAGTAAGAAAAACAGCAACATTTATGATTTTAGGTGCAATTTGTACACGTGCTTGCCGCTTCTGTGCGGTTAAAACAGGCTTACCAACAGAGCTTGATTTACAAGAGCCAGAACGCGTAGCGGATTCTGTTGTACAAATGGGATTAAAACACGTTGTTATAACAGCGGTTGCACGCGATGATTTAAAGGACGGAGGAGCTGCGGTTTTTGCTGAAACAGTGCGCGCAGTTCGCCGCAAAAATCCATTTACATCTATTGAAGTGTTACCATCTGATATGGGTGGGGTAGAAGAGAATTTAAGAATATTAATGGATGCAAAACCAGATATTTTAAACCATAACATTGAAACGGTACGTCGATTATCTGACCGAGTTCGCGCAAGAGCAAAATATGATCGTTCCTTAGAATTTTTACGTCGTGCAAAAGAAATGCAACCTGATATTCCAACTAAATCTAGCATTATGGTGGGATTAGGAGAAACAAGAGAAGATTTACTTGAAGCAATGGACGATTTACGTGCGAACAATGTGGATATTTTAACGCTTGGACAATATCTACAACCATCTAAGAAACACTTACCAGTTATTCGATATTACACACCTGCTGAATTTGCAGAGCTGAAAGAAATTGCGCTTAGCAAAGGATTCAGTCACTGTGAAGCGGGTCCACTTGTGCGCTCTTCTTACCATGCAGATGAGCAAGTTCGTTCTGCAAAAGAGAATACAGTAGAAGCAAAATAATACAAAAAAGAGAGCAAATGACTAGCTCTCTTTTTTGTATTCCAAAACGGGATTTTGACATGTGGATAAAATTTTCTTTAATTCTTCTGTGGATAATTCGATTGTAAAGTCTGGAACACCTGGTGATATTAAAATTTTATCATAGTTATAGACAGAGCTATCCACAATAATTGTTACATCCGCCGAATAGCCAAAAGGAGCCACGCATCCAGGAATACATCCAGTTTGTTCTCTTAGTTCATCTGGTGAACAAAGAGAGAGATGTTGTCCAGTTATTGCTTTTATTTTGCTTTGATCCAGACGAGTTCCTTCTATTGTGAAGAATACATAATAAGAATTAGATTTTGATTTTAAAAATAAGCTTTTACTTGGAACACCTTGTAAACCAAGGCGTTCGCGAACAACTCGATCTGTTTCATAATCAAGAACTGGCTCATGTTCAAATTTTTCGTAAGAAGCGTTTGTTTTATGTAGTAAAGATATTACTTCTTCATACATACTTTGTGATACCCCTTCCTAAGTTTGTTACAGATTTATCTCATTTTTCATGCATGTTGTAAAACAATAATGAGCATGTTTAGGCATCTTCTCGTGATGTCAACTGAATGAATTTGAAAGGGATGTTCTTTGTGAGTATGATGTTATATACTATTGTTTCCACAGTCTGTGGATTATCGGTTGTTCAGAAATTGTAATTTCATAAACATCAGGGTTACTTACGTTTTTCCATTCTTGAAAGCCAATCTGATTAAAGTACTTTAGAATCAGCGTTAGCAGATTTCCATGTGTAACAAGTAACGTTACTTGATGCTCTTTTTCTAAAACATGCTTGATTAATGAAGCTACACGTTCCATCGCTTGTTTTGTTGACTCTCCGCCTGAGAAGGCGATATCTATATTTGTAAAAGTATATTCTAATTTCTGTAGCCAATCTTTCATGGGCCTATTACTCAGTATACGTTTGGCTAAGCGTTCATCTTGCTCATTTGTAGGTTCACTAGTGATGCAAATGGTGTAATGGACTGAATTGCTCTTTTAAAAGGGCTCGAAATAATGGAATCGATTTGTAAGCGACTTGTCATAAGAAATTCAGCAAGGGCAGATGCTTGCTTTTCGCCTTCAATTGTGAGCATTGCATCACGACTTTGTCCTGTTGCAGAGCAGTGCCGGATTACAATTAACTTCTTCAAATTTCATCCCTCACTTTTCAAGTTGACCCTACATAACTTCGACAAACGGAAGAAAAATTCCTCTATTCAAAAAAAGCTAAGCATTTTCGCTTAGCTTTTGGAAGGTTCCGTTGTTAGTTTTTCTCTCATGTTTCGAATTAGAATGAATGCAAAAATAGTAAAAATAAAGAAGATACTTTCTGTAACAAATATATTCAGCACTTGTTTTTGATAAAGAGCTGCAAAGAAATCAACGAGTGCATGAAACAGTACAGCATATATGATGAAAATATATTTTTTCTGTTTTACACCATACAACACAAGCATTGTAAAGGAAATTTGTAGAACGAGTGCCATCATTCTTTCTACCCCGCCGAGTAAATATAGATACGAAGGAGCAGAAAGTAAGGCATCCTGTACTTGACTCAGTTGAGGTGTTTTTTCAATGAGTTGTGCAAAGCTACCATTATTAATAGAAGTAGCAAAAATAAGAGCTTGAAGCCCAGCAAGTCCTCCAATTAAGATGGATTCAATCCCTCCATGACCGATTCCGTAGGCAAAGCCGTCTTTATATTCTTGGTATTTCTTTAATAGGAAAAAGAAGGCGATAAAGCGTCCTACTTCCTCAAAGATACCAGCGGCAAATCCACCATAGAGTGCATATAGAAATGGATTTTCTAATATTTTAGAGGTTGTCGGATTTCCTAGCATGAATACATGAAGAGGTGTTTCAAGAATTTGAGCGAATCCGATAAAGACGAGAATACCTACCCCAACTACTTTCCAGTTTATACGATATTTTTTTCGCAAATAGATAAAAACAATAATAGGCACGAAAATCGAAAGAACAAGTTGAATAATGATGCTGGTAATGACAGTATTTGAAACCATAAATTTCACCGCTTTCTAATATATATACACTTATATTATGCCTGAATTTTTCTGGAATGTGGAGTAGTCTCCATTTTTAACATAAAAAAGATGAATTTTTGGTTGACTCTCACGTTGCGTGATACTTTATTGTAGAAGCTAAGGGAGGCAAGATCAATGACAATGAGAGTAAAAGAAGTAGCTGATTTAGTAGGTATTAGTGTGCGCACACTTCATCATTATGATGAAATTGGACTATTAATTCCAGATGAGGTAACAGAATCAGGATATCGCCTATATTCCAACAAAAACTTAGAAACACTCCAGCAAATTTTATTTTTTAAAGAGCTTGGCTTCCCTTTAAAGAAGATTAAGGAAATTATCATGAGTCCGTCATTTGACCGAGAGGAAGCGCTTCAGTTGCATCGGAAAATGCTGCTTGAAAAACGTAAGCGGTTAGATAAGATGATTGCGACGATTGAGAAAACAATAAAGCATGAAAAAGGAGAGATTCAAATGACGAATAAAGAGAAATTTGAAGGATTTGATTTCAGTCATAACCCATATGAACAAGAAGCACGAGAACGATGGGGAGATGAAGCGGTTGATAAGGCGAATAAAGCGGCTGCTAGTATGTCTAAAGAAAAGCAGGAAGAGTTGAATCATATATACCGAAAGCTTGCTACTCTTCGGCATCATGCACCCGATTCAAAAGAAGCACAAGAAGCAATTCAAGAGTGGTATGATTATTTACAAAGCTTTGGCCATTATTCATTAGAGGCGTTTAAAGGTTTAGGGAAAATGTATGTAGATGATGAACGTTTTACGAAAAACATTGATCAATTTGGAAAAGGGTTGGCTCAGTTTATGTGCGATGCTATGGCAATATATGCAAATCGTCATCCGAAAAAATAAAAATAGAGGATGCCTAAAGATAGGCATCCTCTATTTTTATTTTTTAATCATATCATTTAATGTCTCATTTTGTGTATTGTTTAAATGTGGATTTTTGCTCATTTCACGCTTTAACATAGTAATACTTTGTTCATATTCAGTATCGTTTAATTGACCAGATTGAAGTCCTTGAATTTGAGAAATCAACTTTTGGTCTGTTGAGACATATGCTTTATAATAGCGAGGAACGACGGACAAAGCTGTTCGGTATACTTGATCTGTCACAAGCTTATGATTAGTTGTGTTTGCACGATATACAACGAATACTTCATCGTCAGTTACAAGTGTAGCAGCATTTGTTACGTCGGGAAGTTTCACAGCCATACTTGTAATCATTTCAGCGACTTTCTCCCGATTTATACTACCTACCTGATTGTTGGATACTTCATGCTTTTGTTTAGAAGAATAGCCAACTCTTGTAAGTTTTGTATTTGTATTTTCTGAATGATACATGTCATTTTTATCGGAAACAAGAATACGGCTTCCCTCCTCACGTTCCATTTCAGCTTTATTTGCTACTTGGCATCCTGCAAATAAAGAAAGGGTGAGAAACGAAAGAAACATTTGTCTTTTCATGATGTATCACCTCCTTCTTTATAGCATTTACTACTTTTCAATTTTTTGTATTTGAAATTGTTGGTTGTAAGCCTTTGTGATACGATAAAAAGAAGAATGCTTAGAAAGGGAGTTAATGATGGAGCAAAAGCAAGAGATTCATGCTACGGTGAGCATTAATAATGTTCAATACGAAGTAATTCAAGACTATCGTGACGGTTTTCGTGAAGAAGCATTTAAAGAGCGCTATGCAGAAATTTTAAATAAATATGATTATATCGTTGGTGACTGGGGGTACGATCAACTGAGATTGCGCGGCTTTTTTGATGATAGTAACCAACGTGCGACATATGATACGAAAATTAGCACAGTATCGGAGTATCTATACGAATATTGTAACTTTGGTTGTGCATACTTTGTATTACGAAAAGTAAAGAAATAAAAGAACCCCTCTTACACATATAGTAAGAGGGGTTCTTTATTCAAATTAAATCAATTCAAATAAGAATGAGCGCAGTTCTTCGGCAATTTCTTCAGAGACAGAAAAAGCATGCTCTAAGTAGCCTGGTTCGTTTAAATCGTCGGTTCCAATGATAGCGAATTTATTACGCTGCATATCAAGGACAATTGTTTTGCCATAATGACGATCGGAGTATAAAAGCGCTAAATCATGGCGTTCATTTTCTCCCATAAAGCTAACGAAACGAGTTTTTGTAGCGACTGTATCGTCGTACAGAAAGAAACGTTCTTCCATACCTTGCATGCACGCTCCTTTTTAAATATCTAAGTTTAAATGGGGCTTATGGTCTAAATGGTGATGTGTTTTAATAAAGCGTACCGTTCTTGTTTTATAACGCATAACGATAGAATATGTTTCTGCTAAATCACCGCCGAGGAATTTCACACCATCTAATAACTCGCCAGCAGATACCCCTGTTGCTGAGAAGATTGCATCTTCGCCAGATACTAAGTCTTCTAACATAAGAAGTTGACGAGGGTCTTCTAGTCCCATTTTACGGCAACGCGCCTCTTCTTCCTCATTCATTGGAACTAAGCGCGCTTGCATTTCTCCGCCAAGACACTTTAATGCTGCTGCAGAGATAACACCTTCTGGAGCACCTCCAATACCGACAAATAAGTCGATTCCTGTTCCTGGCAAAGCGGTAGCGATAGAGGCACCAACGTCACCATCACCAAATAATTTTACACGTGCTCCTTTTGCACGCACACGATCAATAATATCTTGATGACGTTCACGTTCTTGGACGATAACCGTTAGGTCACGAATCTTTTTATTATTTGCTTCTGCTACAATTTCAATTGTTTTTTCAATTGGATCATCTAAGCTAATTTTACCAGCTGCGTTTGGACCAACCGCAATCTTTTCCATGTACATATCTGGAGCATGAAGAAGATTTCCTTTATCTGCAATTGCGATAACTGCCATTGCATTTGCAAGGCCTTTTGCAACGATATTTGTACCTTCTAATGGGTCAACGGCAATATCTACTTCTGGACCGTTTCCTGTCCCTAATTGTTCACCAATATATAACATTGGTGCTTCATCAAGCTCTCCTTCACCAATTACAACAGTACCTGCCATATTTACTGAATCAAACATATTGCGCATAGCAGTAGTTGCTGCATCATCTGCTTCATTTTTTTTTCCGCGCCCCATCCATTGTGCGGATGCTAATGCCGCGGCTTCTGTTACACGGACAATTTCTAATGCGAGTTCACGTTCCAAGGTGACATTCCTCCAATTTCAAAAATCATACAGTTATAACTATAACAAATTACAGGGAAAAGGTGAATTCGAAAAATTGTCGATTTTTTCAAAAGAAAAGGTTACAATTGAAATGTAAATGCTTTAATTTCCAGGTAGGTGACCTTTTATGTACTTTGTAGATAGAAAAAAGATTGAGAAAATGTTAACGTGTCTAGAACAAGTTGTAGATACATTTCAAGAGAAAAAAATATATGAAACAAATTTTGAATATTATGCGTTAGAACGCATGTCCCATCTTATCATTGACTGTATATTAGATGTTGGTAATGCAATGATTGATGGATTTATTATGCGGGATCCAGGAAGTTATGAAGATATTATTGATATTTTAATGGATGAAAAAGTAATCAGCGGAGCGGAAGGAGAAGGACTGAAAGAAGTGATTCTTCTTCGAAAAATGCTTATGCAAGATTATATTGAAATGAATCATGAAAAAATATACGAAACAATTCAAAGACAGATTCCATTCGTACAAACATATCCTGCGAATATTCGTCGTTATTTAGAAAAGGAATTAGGACCTGTATCTGCATTTGTTGCAGAATAAATGAGTAGATAATAGTGAGAAAAAGGGAGAAGGGTGAGAAAAAGAAATGGGGGAAACGCGTACAACAAAAGAAGAAATTGTACAGCTTTTAAAAATCAATGGGGAGCACACTGTTGCGGAGTTAGCAAAATCATTGGACATTACGGAAATGGCAGTACGTCGCCATTTAAGTAAACTCGAGAAAGAGCAACTGATTGATTCCAAAATGGTAAGACAACATGTTGGACGACCGACATATTTATACGGTCTTAGTCAAAAAGGAGAAGATACATTTCCGAAAGAATATAAGCAATTTGCAATCGATATGCTGAAAGATTTAGCGAGCAGTGGTAATGAAGAGCTACTTCGGCAAATATTGAAAGCACGAACAAACAGAATGAAAGAGCATCTTCAAAAACGAGTGAATGGAAAAGGGAATTTGGCATATAAATTGCAAGAGGTAGCTGCAATTCAAGAGAAAAATGGTTATATGGTACAAGTGGAACAAGAAGATGAACAATCGTTTATCTTGAAAAAACAAAATTGTCCATTAATGGCCATTGCAGAAAAATTTCCGCAGTTATGTGAAGATGAAAAAGATATGTACAAACAATTGTTTTCTGAAGCGGATGTAAGGATATTAACCAATATGTGTGATGGGGACTGCAATTGCTCCTATCAAATTCAAGAGAAAAAATAAATGTTATGAGACGCTTTAGGGTAAAGCGTTTTTTTCTTTTAGAAAAGAGGGTAATATAGGAAAGGTATGGACGCTATTATAAAAGGAGAGACAGAATAGATGTACAAAGGCTATTTAATTGACTTAGATGGTACGATGTATCGCGGTGAAGAACAAATTGAAGAAGCAAGTGATTTTGTAAAAGTATTACAAGAGCATGGCATTCCATATTTATTTGTAACGAATAATTCAACGCGAAAACCGGCACAAGTTGCTGAAAAACTGGTTCGTTTCGATATTCCAGCTGAACCAGAACAAGTATTTACAACGAGTATGGCAACAGCGAACTTCATTTATGAACGGAAACAAGATGCAACTGTATACATGATTGGTGAAGAAGGTTTACACGATGCTCTTGTGGAAAAAGGATTTGAACTTGTGGATGAAAATCCTGATTTCGTCGTTGTTGGTTTAGACCGCGACATCACATATGAAAAATTAGCAAAAGCTTGTCTTGCTGTGCGTAATGGCGCAACGTTTATTTCTACAAACGGAGACATTGCTATTCCGACTGAGCGAGGGTTACTACCCGGGAACGGTTCACTAACATCTGTTGTAGCAGTATCCACAGGTGTAGATCCAATCTTTATTGGGAAACCAGAATCCATTATTATGGAACAAGCCTTGAAAGTACTTGATGTGACGAAAGAAGAGGCAATCATGGTTGGGGATAACTACGATACCGACATATTAGCAGGGATAAATGCTGATATGGATACGCTTCTTGTCCACACTGGAGTCACAACTGTGGAAAAATTAAAAGATTATGAAGTGCAACCAACGCATGTTGTGCATAACTTGACGGAGTGGATTGAGAAAATGTAATGAGAGACAGGTAACTAAATGGTTGCCTGTTTTTTATGCACAATTACATATATGATACATGTATCTAAAAATAAAAGTAAAATGTAATGATATAAGAATGAGGCTGGTGATAGGAAATGTATGCAATGTCATGGATTATTTTCGGTTTTACGAGGAAAAAATTTTTTTCAGGCTGGAATACAGTTAAGTGTTAAAGGGCTATTATATAAAAATACTGAATTTAAACAGCAAGCTGTATTGATGAGTAGAGAAAAGAAGCTCCTGCTTATGGTCCATTCCAAATCAGCCGGATAATATAACCGAAGAAAATAATGTAAGATAGTATTGCGATAGACCATACTCTAGCTACTGTACGAACAAATCCTTTTTCACCAATGAATGTTAAAATAATGGATAAAAAGCTACATATAATTAGAGTCGCTTCTAATGATGGAGTGAGATGCATGTCCATAAAAATAAGTGCTACTAATGAATGCAAGCGGTAGGGAAAATAAAGAAAAGGCTTGTTTACGAGTCATTTCACCCCACCCCTTTTTACAAGGAGTATATAACAACTTGTAATATATGTAAATTTAAAAAGGAACCTCCTTCTGTTTTGAACTAGAAGAGAGGTTCTTTCCCTTTACTCAGCATGCTCAGCTCGGTGTGCCAAACGACTAGAAGCAGCCGCAGCAATACCTCCAACGATATCATCAAGAAATGTATTAACTTTTCCAGTTGATTTATCATTTAAGTATTCTAAAATACCTGGTTTTAATTTATCGATATATCCAAAATTTGTGAAGCCAATAGAGCCATAGACGTTCACGATAGAAAGTGCGATCACCTCATCAATTCCGTATAATCCTTCATCGCGCTTTACAATATCTTGCAACGGTTCACTTAATAGACCTTTTTCAGCAAGGATATCTAATTCAATTCCTGTAATAAGGGCATTTTGAACTTCACGTTTTGATAATACACGTTCTACATTGTAACGACATTCTTCCATCTCTAAATTAGGATGGTACTTTTTTTGAAGAAAATGAACGAGTTCAGCAATGTCATCGATTGTTACACCGCGCTCTTGTAAAAGTTGTAATGCTTTTTCTTGTAGTTGATTTGATTCTTTCATGTTTATCACCTTTTTTTCTTTTTATTATTTGTATACGTTTCTTAGCTTTATCATGTGCATAGGCATGAAAGGCGAGCACAAGCTCATATATATATAGAAAAAACATAGGTGGCGACTATGATGATTCAGCATATTTATGAGCATTATCAAATGCATGTCAAAGAATTAATTCCCCTTGGCCCCTATAAAAGTTTTTGGATTCGCAATAAAATTTATGTACTTCTTCCGATTGGAAATATGGAAGAAGAAGTACTTGTTGAAATGAAAAAGCTCAGTGATTATATGAACCAGCAAGGGGATATTACTGTTGCAACTTTCGTTCCAACGATACACGGTTACTATGTAAGTGAAATAGAAGAGAAAAATTATTGTTTATTAAAAGGGATACGCTTGCTTGAACGACATGCTACTCCATTAGGAAGTGAACTTTCATTATTTCATAAACGCGGTGCCTTTTTCCCAGAGGAAATTGATAAATTAAGCCGCATTGGTGAATGGAAATCGCTATGGGAAAAGAGACTTGATCAATTAGAGCGTTTTTGGCAATCACAGGTGATGAATCATCCTTCAGATGTATTTGATCAATTGTTTATTGAATCATTCCCTTATTATTTAGGAATTGCTGAAAATGCTATTCAATATGTTGTTGATACAGAGATAGATGACACACCACAGCTTTCTGATTCCGCAACGATTTGCCAAGAAAGATTTACACCTTTATTATGGCAACAAACGAATCGATTAAAAATTCCTATTGATTGGGTATATGATCATCCAACTAGAGATATAGCAGAATGGATGCGCTCTATAATAACAGAGAAAAAGAAAGATTCGGAACGACTAATTGTTCAATTTATTTCCGAGTATGAACGAAATTATTCGTTATCTTCTTTTGGTTGGCGCTTATTATTTGCACGTTTACTGTTCCCGCTCCAATACTTTGAAACAGTAGAAAGTTACTATCAAACAGATAATGAAGAGTATAAAAGTGTATACAGAGATCGCTTAGAAGACATTTTACACGATATGAACCGTTCAGAGCAATTTATGAAGCATTTTTATGAATTTTTTCGATTACCTGTTAATAAGTTAGGGATTCGCAAATTAGATTGGTTATCGTAGAATCAAACAGAGACCTCTGTTTGATTCTACATATTACGGTGAGAAAAGGGTGTCATTATTTGTCGAGCGGTCGATAAGTTGTGTCGAACCGCCGATATTTTAGGTTAAATCGCCGATAAATTGCAAGTTGCGTCGATATTTTAGGTCGAATCGTCGATATAATTTCAATTACCATTTGTTTTTCCGAAAAAATACAAAAAAGAGACCGGATTTGGTCTCTTTTTTGAGGAGATTCTGAGCAAGCCGCCTTCGCTTTGCAATTAAAATACTTGCTCTACTTCGATTACGCCTGGTACTTCTTCTAGTAGTGCGCGTTCGATACCAGCTTTTAATGTAATTGTAGAACTTGGGCAGCTTCCGCATGCACCCATAAGGCGTAGTTTTACGATACCATCTTCAATATCTACTAATTCAACGTCACCGCCATCGCGAAGTAAGAACGGACGTAATTTATCTAATACTTCTAGTACTTGTTCTTGCATGTTTGGGTTTTCCATTTTTATCGACTCCTTTCATCCATTTTATTATAATCAAGATACAGGGGAAAATCTATTTTTTCTGTTCTTGTTTTATTGTCGAAATGTGCAATCATGTTTACAATGTGTTTTTTCAGTATAGGGGTATAGTATGAACTTGTAAAGTGATGCGCTTATGTAGTTAAGGTATCTGAATATGCTGTTAGAACAGGAAGTTAGGGGGAAAAAAGAATGATTCATGTTCAAGTGTATGGTGCAAAAGTGATTTGTGCAAGCTGCGTTGGAATGCCATCTTCAACGGAAACGTTTGAGTGGTTGCAAGCAGCAATTGGTCGTAAGTATGAAGGAAAAGAAGATCAATTTAAATTTGAATACATCGATATTCAAGAAGAGCAAGAAGATGCAAAGAAGAAAGCTTTTGCAGAGCGCGTTATTGAAGAAGATTTATTTTATCCAGTTGTTGTTGTCAACGGAGAAATCGTTGGAGAAGGAAATCCTCGTTTGAAAGATGTATATGAAGAGATTGAGAAATATTTATCAATTGAAAAGCCTTTGTGAATGCAAAGGTTTTTTTAATAACTATAAAAGGAAAAATATTGAAGGCGGTGTGAGAAATAGATATCGTGAAGCAAGAAGTACCAGAAGAAGTAAAAGAGTTAATGGCACAATATGTAAGTAGGCTACAAGAAATATTGTTAGATGAAGAACTGGTAGGAGTATATGTGTACGGTTCCGTTGCGTTAGGTGCATTTTGCTATGCGACAAGTGATATTGATTTTATTACAGTAACAAGCAAAAGGATGGAGGAAGATATGCAATTTCAAATAAAGAAATTGCATAAAACCCTCAGTAAGCATAAGCTTGGAAAACGAATGGATGGTATGTATATTTCTGTCGCTGATTTAGGAAAAAGAAATGAGGAGATAGAAGAGTATATGTACTGCGCAAATGGAAAAATAAACATAGGACACTGGGATATAAATGCAGTGACGTGGTGGACGTTAAAGAATCAAGGAATTACTGTTACGGGACTGGAGGCAAAGGAACTTCCTTTTCACCCATCATGGAGCGATGTTCAAAGAACGATGAAATATAATGTAGAGAAATATTGGAGTGAAAAAATATCGCGTCCTTATTTATTTCTTAGTGGGGAATGGGTAGAATCAGCTATTGTGACAATGGGGCGTATAGTTGTTACTCTCGAGCAAAAAAGAATTGTTTCAAAAGATGAAGGGTTGCAATATATGATGAGGTCTTCTTCTGAAAAATGGAAGCCCTTATTCTGGGAGGTTGGACGTATAAGAAGGAATGCGGGAGAAAGGCGGATGATTTCCATATGGAGAAGAGCAAAGATGACGCGGCAGTATTTGGTTAGTACGATTGAACTATGTAAAAAGAAATTGGAAGAGAAAAAAGATGTATACAAATAGTAGGTAGTTTCGTTTCTCTGCATACTCTAAGTAATAGAGTGAAATCAGCTATTGTCAATATGAGAGATGATATTGATTTTATTAAATTCGTACCGGTTCAATGATTCAAAGTCAAAGAGCATTTCTTATGATAAAGAAATGCTCTTTTTATATAATAATAAAAAAATAATGTTAATAAATAAAAATTTATTGTAAAACGATAAAAATGTGTTAAAATCAAATTTGCAATCAATAAGAGAGGTGCTGTCTATGAAACGAGAAACATTCTTTTTAAAAATAGCTGTTATTCTTATCGGTATTCCAATTTTTGCTTTATGTATATTTTTAGTACCTAAGATAGGGAATTTTGCAGCAGAATTGTATCCAGATATTGTTTATATGAAATATCTCGTTCTAATTGATTTGTATGCAGCGGCGATTCCTTTTTACTTTGCTTTGTATCAAGCTTTCAAACTTTTGCAATATATTGATCGGAATGAAGCGTTCTCGGAATTATCTGTAAGAGCTTTAAAGAATATAAAGAACTGTGCTATTACAATTAGTAGCTTGTATGTGATAGGTCTGCCACTCTTCTATCTCATTGCGGAGAGAGATGATGCCCCTGGCATTATATTAATTGGATTGGTCATTATTTTTACTTCAACGGTTATCGCAGTTTTTGCTGCTGTTCTTCAAAAGCTATTAAAAAATGCTGTAGATATAAAGACAGAAAATGATTTAACGGTTTGAGGTGAATAATATGGCAATTATAATCAATATTGATGTGATGCTAGCTAAAAGAAAAATGAGTGTAACAGAACTTTCAGAGAAGGTTGGGATTACAATGGCTAACCTTTCCATATTAAAAAATGGAAAAGCAAAAGCAATTCGGTTTTCAACTTTAGAGGCAATTTGCAAAGCATTAGAATGCCAACCTGGAGATATTTTAGAATATAAAATGGAAGAAGGTTATGAAAGTAATCGCAATGAATAATGATTTTTAATGAATAAGCGTTGTCGTATTATAGAATCGAAACGATAGATGAATGATAATCTTTTTTTAGTAATGAAAACAAAAAAACGCTTGGCAAAACTCAAGCGTTTTTTTGTACGAATTATATAACTGAAAATCGTGTCATCCTTGTTTCAGGAAGGAGAAGAAGCTTCTTCCTCTGTACGCACTTCAAAACATTCATTTTTACATAGATATTTAAAAATTCTTTGTGTTACTTTTTCCTCTTGATCTAATAAAAAACGATGATTAAAAGCATAGAAGGATTGCCCTTTAATTAATTTTACATAATACATCACATAGACCTCCATTATATACAATTGTAATAATTCACTATTATGTTATCCATTATTTGGATATTGATACTTAGAGATTTTCACAAGGTTTGTTTAAAATAGGATAAAAATGAGAAGGTAAGGAAGGGTTGTTATTACGAGGAGACTATGGCAGTATATAAAAATATAGGAAATTCTTATATACAATTCATTTCAAATTTTTAGTAGCGATTCTCACGCAGTTATCCATAAGAAATGGAAAAGAATTTTTGTACAAGAATTGAGAATGATAAATTGGAGGAAAGAAAATTATGTCTAATGTACCAAATTGTCCAAAATGTAATTCGGAGTATACATATGAAGATGGAGCTCTTTTTGTATGCCCAGAATGTACACATGAGTGGAATTTAGAATCGGAAGCAGAAGATGTGAAAGTTGTAAAAGATGCGAATGGAAATGTTTTGCAAGATGGTGATTCTGTATCTGTTATTAAAGATTTAAAGGTGAAAGGAACGTCATCTGTTATTAAAATTGGTACAAAAGTAAAGAATATCCGTCTTGTTGATGGTGATCATGATATTGACTGTAAAATTGATGGTTTCGGAGCAATGAAATTAAAGTCTCAATTTGTTAAAAAAATATAATTGTGAAGAAAGAAGAAAAACAAGAGCTAAAAACTCTTGTTTTTCTCTTTACCCGTTATGATATTTATACATCCAGAGAATACCGGATTTTAGTAGTCTTGGCACGCGTCCCATTAGCGGTTGATTTGCCAATAAGCCGAAACCGTGTTTTTTACCAAGAGAGCCGAGAACTCCTTTTAATTTAATAACAGGTAGCTCGTCAGGAAGTGGCTCATTATTCCAACGTTTCAGCAATATTTGGACAATCTGTTCGCCTTGCCCTTCAGCTAATTGTGCAGAAGGGGCATGTGGAAGCGATGCACAATCACCTACAACATATACATGCTCGTTATTCGGAATATTGTGATATTTTGTTAATATAACCCGTCCGCTACTATCATGTTCGACGGGAAGGTTTCGAACAACTTCATTAGCTTGAATGCCAGCTGTCCATACAATTGCGTCACAAGGAAGCGGTTCGTCATGGTTGTACACAATGTTGGGCTCTACTTTCGTAATATTAGAGTTCCGTATAATGGTAACTTTATGTTTTATGAACCATTTTTCTACGTATCTACTTAATTTCTCTGGAAACGGGAATAAAATGCGTTCTTTTCGATCGAATAAGTAAATTGTTAAATCAGGACGACTTTCGCGGAGTTCACTTGCTACTTCAACACCGCTTAATCCAGCACCAACAACCGCTACTGTTGCATTTGGTTCTAAGCTGTTTAATTGTTCGTACGTTTTACGTGTTTGTTCAATGGATTGTAGACTGTGTGTATATTCCTTTGCCCCTGGAACATTGTGATATTTGTCTTCACAGCCAAGCCCGATAATTAAATCATCATATTGAATTTCTTCACCGCCATCGAGATGAACGCTTTTGTTTTCAAGGTCAACATTCGTTACAGTTCCATATTGAATGTTGAGGCGTGGATGCTCTGGAAACGGAATGCGAATATGAGTTTCTGAAATTGTCCCCGCCACTAATGCATAGTATTCTGTCTTAAAACAATGGTATGGTACCTTGTCGATTAATGTCACTTGGACATCATCTGGAAGCTGATTGTTTGGAAGAAGCCGCTGTAGAATTCTCATTCCACCGTAGCCACCACCCAATAACACGAGGTGTTTCATGATGGATTACCCCTTTTCTGTTGAAATATCCCCTAATCATAAAATTGTATATTGAAAAAATATTTTGACTTTACTCACTCAAATTATATCGAATTTGTGAACAAATAACAATGCATGAATGAGCACTCTGTTGTACAATAAGAAGAAAAGTGGGATAAGCTGTTGCGATTTACCAATTGATTTGAAATAAAACAGTATACCCAATCAATGGTTTAGTTAGTGTAATGAATACAACAAGAAATGGCAGCATTTTCTTCTGATAGAATGATTTGAACAGTTATAGGGGGGAGTTTGTTGGTTAAACCATTAATCGAATTTTGCGTAGGTAACCTTGCGAGTGGTTCACAAGCAGCGTTTGAAGAGCTAGAAAAAGATCCAAACTTAGATGTTATGGAATACGGTTGCCTTGGCTATTGTGGTATTTGCTTTGAGGGACCATTTGCGCTTGTAAATGGTGAAGTTGTACAGGGTACTACAGTAGAAGAACTTGTGAAAAATATATATGATTATTTGGAAGAAAATCCAATGTTTTAAGGTGTTACAGCGATGTAACACCTTTTGTTTTGTCACTTATTTCATGAGGAGTAAAAATTTATTTGGAGGAAATGCTAACAAAGAATTTGAAGCTGTGAGGTGACAAAATGAATATTATTTGGGGAGTAATTGGCATTATCGTTATTCTTTTTATTGGATATTTGCTTTCAAATAACAAACGTGCAATCTCATTGCGTACTGTATTTGGTGGACTTGCGATTCAAGTATTGTTTGGTTTTATCGTGCTAGAGTGGGACTTTGGTCGAAGTGTATTAGAGAAAGTAACACAGTTTGTTCAAAGAATCATGGATTTTGCGAATGCTGGAATATTATTTTTATTTGGTAATTTAGGAGATCCAACGAAAATGGCGGGATTTGTTTTTGCGTTTCGTGTACTCCCAATTTTAATTTTTCTATCTTCAGTTATTGCGATTTTATATCACTTGGGAATTATGCAATGGATGGTTCGGAGTATTGGAGGAGCTTTAGCAAAGCTATTAGGAACAAGTCAATCAGAATCATTATCTGCAGCGGCAAATATTTTTTTAGGACAGACGGAAGCGCCGCTTGTCATTCGTCCGTATATGCCGCATTTAACGAAGTCCGAACTATTTGCTGTAATGGTTGGGGGATTAGCGTCAGTATCAGGCTCAACTCTATTTGGATATGCTGCACTAGGTGTGCCGCTTAAATTTTTATTAGCAGCAAGCGTAATGGCAGCGCCAGCTGGGCTTATTATGGCAAAATTATTGTTCCCCGAAACAGAAAAGAAAGAAGTGTGCACGATTTCGAAAGAGGATGAAAAAGATGAGCGTAAAAAGCCAACTAACGTAATTGATGCAGCAGCACGCGGGGCAGCTGATGGATTATCACTCGCTTTAAATGTAGGCGCAATGCTGATTGCTTTTATTGCTGTCATTGCTCTTTTAAATGGAATTGTAGGTGGAATCGGCGGTCTGTTCGGTTATTCTAATTTATCATTACAACTTATATTGGGATATATTTTTTCGCCACTTGCGTTTGCTATTGGGGTACCGTGGACAGAAGCAATTACCGCAGGAGGGTTTATTGGGGAAAAATTAATTTTAAATGAGTTTGTGGCGTTTACGGACTTTGCTCCGCAAATGGGAAAGCTTTCAGAGAAAACAACAGCGATGATTACATTCGCATTGTGCGGATTTGCCAACCTTTCTTCCGTAGCCATTTTACTTGGTGGTCTTGGCGGGATGGCACCGAATCGGCGAGGCGACATTGCTAAATTTGGTGTGAAGTCTATCATAGCTGGTACATTAGCAAATTTATTGAGCGCTGCAATTGCAGGGATGTTTGCATGAAATAAAAAAGGCCCTTTTAAGAAGGGCTTTTTCTTACACAATTCGTGTAAGAACGACTTCGATAAGGAAGTCGCCAAAACGTTGTCAAATATGAGAAACGGGGGACATTCATATTGTGTTCCAAAAGCATGCATTTTATACTTAAAACAATAAATTATTTTTGGAGTGAATCAGAATGAGCCAATTTTCTTTTACAAAAATGCATGGTCTTGGAAATAGCTATATATATGTAAATATGTTTGAAGAACATATTCCAGAGGAAGAACTAGCTCTTGTAGCAGAGAAAGTTTCGAACAGAAATACCGGCATTGGGGCTGATGGAATGATTTTAATTTGTCCATCTGAAGTAGCACCAGTAAAAATGCGTATGTTTAATAATGATGGCTCAGAGGGAAAGAGTTGTGGAAATGGGCTTCGCTGTGTAGCGAAATATGCATATGAGCATAAATTAGTAGAAGAAACGATTTTTACGATTGAAACATTAGCTGGTATTGTAACAGCTGAGGTAACAGTCGAGAATGATATTGTTACACTCGTTAAAATTGATATGGGGGCACCTCGTTTAACACGTGCGGAGTTACCGATGCTTGGAGAAGGAGAAACGCCGTTTATTCGTGAGGACTTTCTATTTCATAATCAACGTTATGCATTTACAGCAGTTTCTATGGGAAATCCACATGCTGTAATTTTTGTTGATGATGTAGAAAAGGCACCTCTTACAACACTGGGACCTGTACTTGAGAATCATGAAATGTTTCCAGAACGGGTAAATGTTGAGTTCATTGAAATTTTGAATGAAACAGAGATGAATTTCCGCGTATGGGAACGTGGATCAGGTGTAACGCAAGCATGTGGAACGGGAGCGTGTGCATCTGTTGTAGCAGCAATCTTAAATGGAAAAATGGAGCGCGGTAAAGAAATTACGGTTCATTTAGCTGGCGGTGACTTAATGATTACGTGGACAGAAGAAGGAACTGTAATGATGAAAGGACCAGCAGAAGTGATTTGTCACGGAGTGTATGAGTACAAGATAGAAGCATAAAGATGTATAATAGAATAAGAAAGGAAGGTGGATTTTATGATTACTGTAACACAACAAGCAGCATTTCAAATTAAGGATATGTTAAAAGATGCTGAAGATGGAGAAAGATATGTTCGCTTTGCCGTTCATGGCGGAGGATGTAGCGGTCTTTCTTACGGTTTAGGATTTGAAAGAGAACCAAATGAAGACGACACAGTTCTTGAATTTCATGGTGTTGAATTTGTTATTGATAAAGAAAGTGCTCCGATTGTAAAAGGAGTAAAAATTGATTATAAGCAATCGATGCTTGGCGGCGGATTTACAATCGACAATCCAAACGCAATCGCATCATGCGGATGTGGATCTTCTTTCCGTACAGCGACGAATGCTGGTAAGCCGGAGGAATGCTAATAAATTAGAACCTTCTCATCCAAAAAAAGAGAAGGTTCTTTTTGATATCTTACAAAAGTGTAATATTTATGTCACGTTTATGAATTTCTTTTTTTATTATATAAGTTTATGATATCGATATAATAAAAAATGAGGTGAATCACGTGAAACGATATATTGCACTTTTTAGTATTTTAATCGTATTTGCTAGTGTTTTAGTTGGTTGTGATTTGAATCGTATGGGGAAAGATACGTACTATGTTCAAATTACAGTGGATGGAAAAGTATATGAAGGAAAAGCGGATGATGGTACAAGATATACAGATTATCAATATAAATTAGCAGGATTTGATGAAGAAGGAAAGGAAAAAACAATGGAATTTACTGCGCAGAAAAATCTTCGCAAAGAAGCATTTCTTCGCATTTATTACTCCGATAAAAAAGGGGTAACAGCTTGGGAGGAAGTACAGAAGGATGAGCTTCCTGCAAAAGTGAAAGAAAAATTAGGTGTAAAATAATAAAGAAGGAGTTGGCTTTTTCGGTCAACTCCTTTTTTCATGTGCAAATTCTTCTTCTGAAATAACTGTAAATCCATGTCTTCGAAAGAGTGCTGTTGTAACGCCATATCCAGCTTGTTTCTTTCCATTAAATTCTCCTGTATAAATTGTAGAACTACCGCAAGAAGGGCTGCGCTCTTTTAAAATAATGTACGCGGGGTTTAAATCTTTTATTGTTTCTAAAGCTTTATAAGCGCCTTGTATAAAGGCATCTGTCACATCGTTTCCGTTTTTATCTTGCACTCTTGCCTTTCCATCTAGCACGTCATCTCCATTGCCACCAATGATTTCTGCTGGTGGGCGCGGAGTTGGTAATCCGCCTAGTACTTCTGGACAGACAAGAACGGTGTCTTCTTTTTGTAATAACTCATCTATTTTAGAAACAAGATTATCATTGCCGTCGTAACGGCAAGCGATACCAGCTAAACAAGCGCTAATTACAATCATGTTTTTCTACCTCAGTTCTTAAAAGGATAAATGCTTAGTGTACGACACAACGAACAACAGAGTCATGCATTATACATGACCCTTTTGTTCATCAATCAAATTTTCGTACAACGGGAACGCGAATGGCAACGAATAATACAAAGAGAATGACCGCAATCGCGCCGCTTTTCATAATGGTAACGATTGGAATACCGGCAGCGAGTGCAAGGGATGTAAGAGCATAAGAAATTGGAATGAATCCCATTGATGAAAGCATGAGTAAGCTCATTACGCGCCCCATCATTTCTTCTTTAACAGTAGATTGAATCATTGCCATTAAAGGAACAATTGCCATAGCAATCGTAATTCCGTAAAATGCGCCAGCTAACAATGCTTGCCACAGTGTTGTACTAAAGTTAATCGATAAGAAGAATACCCCAGATAAAAGCATCATGATAATACAAAATAGGCCCCGTCTTCGACTAATATTTTTCAGGCCAACGATAATAGCTCCAATTGCCATTCCGCCTCCAACGGATGCTTCTAAATAACTAAATTGAAGAGAATCGCCGTGCAATACATTTTTGATAAACAATGGAAATCCAACTTGCATAGGGCCGATTAAAAATAAATTTAAAAAGGCGCTACAAATTAAGAATGTGGACAGAAATGGCGATTTTCTTACATATAAAATTCCTTCTTTAATAGATGTAAACATCCCTTTATTTGAATCTGATTGTTCTTGCACGGTAGATTGTATTTTTTGGACAAGTATAGCGGCTATAATAAGTAAAAGAATTGTAATGGTAAAAATCGTTTCATAATTACTAAATTTAATCAGGATGCCACCGAGTACAGGTCCTAAAATAACAGATGCTTGGTTTGTCATTTGGGTTAGTGAGTTTGCTTGTGTTAAGCGCTGTTTTTCAACAAGTTCAGGTAAAATGGATCCGTCTGCGGACCAGAAAAAAGCATCTGCTAGTCCAAAGAATAAAGCGAAGAAAGCAAATGTATATAAGGTTACGTCACCGATGACAAACCAAGTTAAGATGGTTGCTACAATAATAGCACGAACGATATTGGAGTAAAACATAATATTTTTTTTCGGAAATTTGTCTGCCACAGCTCCTCCTACAATCATAAAGATTAGTCTTGGGACGCTAAGTGCAACAAAGACAACACCGAGGGAAGCTTCGAGATTTAATGTTTTCGCGATGTACCATGTTTGAGAAAAGGTAAAAAAGGCTAATGCAAAACTTGAAAAAAGAGTAGCTGCCCAGAGGAAAAGGAAATTTGTATTTTTTAATAATGGATTCCCATTTTCTTCTAAAACAGACTTGTTTCGTTGTAATTCCTCCATATTGCATCCTTTCTATGTCACAAATTTGAAGCAGTATAAAATTTCTATTAACATTTGTTTTAACCGCTATGTTTAGGTAATAAACCTAAAAAGTAAAATAAACGAAGAAAACATCCCTTGATTAAAAAATAATCCTTTATGTAGTTTTGAATATTTCCATACTACACTTTTTCATTGTAGACAATAATAACAGATTTGCCCAGTATATTTTTAAAGATAAGAAGGGGAAGAACCATCAGATCTACTCTCATTATGAGGTGTCTGATGGTTCTCTTTTCAAGATTTCAGCACTTGAATTCCCTTTACAATATTCCAAATAAAGAAATATATGCTAATGATTCCGCAAATTCCTATAATGATAATTGAACCGATACCAAGTGTTATGTCAGGTTGATTAGAAGTAATTCCTAACATCCCGATTATAATCATTCCTAAAAAAGCTGTAATCCCTGGAATAATATGAGTCCAAAGCGCTTTTTTTGCATGAATCTTCGTTTCGTTTTCACCAATTATCCAAATAATGATAGGGAATATAATGGGAGCAAAGAAAACGCTCCAATACGAAAGCGCAGCTAATATTTTATTTCCATTCATCTATCTCACCTCGTAAATGTATGTGGTTGTAATAGTTTTAGTATGTGAAAAATGCTGAAAAGTAATATGTATTTTCCTTGCAACCTTATACGAGGGAAAAATATGGCAGGTAACAATTATATCAATGTGAAGATGATAAGCCCAAAAGTGATGACCATTCCTAACATCCCTTTTAATTTGGTTTTCTACCACAATTGGATAGAAAGTACTATTCCTCCAACTAAAACAAGAGGAATGGCAATCATATCTGAAAAATGACGTTCTAACGTTCTTTTCGTAGCTGCTCGATATATTTCCGTTTGTACTTCCATATGATCTCTCTCCCACCCCAATTTGAGTGATTATATAAATTATACCTTATGCATGTACGCTGGAGGTTAAAAATAAAATATGTTATTAAAAAAAACAGAATTTTTCAGATATTATCTGCACGTAATAAAAAAGAGGTGCGATTTCTACACGAGAAATTGCACCTCTTTTTTATTTATACGTTAAAACATACTAGAGCTATGCATTGGTTGTAATTTTGCACTTGGGTCAAAGTAAGCTTTTGCATTATTTACTGCTGTTGGTGCTTCGCCAAAACCACATGCAATTAGTTTTACTTTTCCTTCATATGTACAAACATCTCCTGCTGCATAAATACCTGGAATATTTGTTTCCATTTTCGAATTTACAACGATGCTGTTTTTTTGAATGTTTAAGCCCCAGTTTTTAATGGGACCAAGGGAAGAGACGAAACCATAATTTACGATGACATCATCAACATCAATGACGACTTTTTCTTCTGTTTTGACATGTTGCAAAACAACTTGTTCAATCTGCTCTTCACCGATTAGTTCTACTGGAACATAAGGTGTTTTTATATCTGCCCGAGAATTTATTAGATTTTCTACACTATGTTCATGAGCACGGAATTTATCACGACGATGAATAATGGTTACTTGCTCAGCGATTGGTTCTAACATTAATGTCCAGTCTACTGCAGAGTCACCACCGCCAAATACAACAACGCGTTTTCTGGCAAATTTATTCATGTCATCAACGAAATAGTGCAAGTTTTTCTTTTCAAATTTCTGTGCACCATCTAATTCTAAGCGGCGTGGTTGGAAAGCACCATTACCAGCTGTAATAATGACAGATTTAGAGTAGTGTGTTTGTTTATTTGTTACGAGTTTAAACACGCCATCAGCTTGCTTTTCAAGAGTTTCCACTGCTTCTTCTAAGCAAATGGTAGGATCAAATTTTTTCATTTGTTCTTTTAAATTGTCTACTAACTCTTGCGCACGTACTTTTGGGAATCCTGCAACGTCATAAATATATTTTTCAGGGTATAGTGCGGACAATTGTCCTCCAAGTTGCGGTAGGCTTTCAATAATTTTTACACTTGCCTGTCGCATCCCGCCATAAAATGCTGTAAATAGTCCGGTTGGACCACCACCAATAATTGTTATATCGTACACATTTTGATTTTCTGTCATTATTTATTCCCCCTATAGATGGAATTTGGATATTGATTCCATATATTGTTCATATGTATACGGAAATCCTGCAAAGGACTGTAAGTTAACATAAATGATAGCATATTTTTGTTCCTAATACGTAAGAAAGCGACTGAATTGTTTGTAAGCTTCTGCATAGATTAATTAGAAATGTATAAAATATACAAATAGGAAAATACATGAAAAAGAGGGGGAGAAACCCTTGAAAACGCTATGTTATTTTAAAATATTGATAATTCTCTAGGTGCTTGAATTCTGAAATAAAACCGAATAATATAGGGAAGTATTATGTTAATTTTTTATGACAAATTTCGTACGAATTTTTGAATACGTTTTGTTATGAATGAGAATGTGATAAATTCCACATTCTTGACAAATTAGGTGTTATCGCTTATTGCGAGTATATAAAAGAAAAGGGTTGTGATTCAGTGAAAACTCCAAAAATCGTAGTTTTAGGCGCAGGTTATGGTGGGATGATTACGACTGTTCGCCTACAAAAAACATTATCTGCAAGTGAAGCTGAAATTACGCTAGTAAATAACAACAGCTATCACTACCAAACAACTTGGTTACATGAAAGTGCAGCTGGTACTTTACATCATGATAAAGTCCGTCTAGATATTCAAGACGTTATTGATACAAATAAAGTAAACTTTGTGCAAGATACAGTTGTAGAAATTAAAGCGGCTGAAAAACGTGTAATTTTAAAAAATAGCGAGTTAAAGTATGATTACTTAGTCATCGGTCTAGGCTTCGAGTCTGAAACATTTGGTATTAAAGGGTTAAAAGAGCATGCATTCTCTATTACTAACATTAATACCACTCGTCAAATTCGTGAGCATATGGAATATAAATTCGCTCAATATGCGACTGAAAAACGCGATGAATTAGTAACAATCGTTGTAGGTGGCGCAGGATTCACAGGCATCGAGTATGTAGGAGAACTGGCTAATCGAATTCCTGAACTGTGCAAAGAATATGATGTTCCACGTGAGAAAGTACGTATCATCTGTGTAGAAGCTGCTCCAACAGCGCTTCCAGGTTTTGACCCAGAATTAGTTGAATACGCTGTAAAACAGTTAGAGAAAAAAGGCGTAGAATTTCGCATCGGTACAGCAATTAAAGAAGCAACTGAAGAAGGTATTCTTGTTGCAAACGGTGATGATGTAGAATTAATTAAATCTGAAACTGTTGTTTGGGCTGCAGGTGTTCGTGGTAATGGTATTGTAGAAGAGTCTGGATTTGAAGCGATGCGCGGTCGCGTAAAGGTCGATGAATTTATGCGTGCTCCAGGTCAAGAAAATGTATTCATGGTTGGTGACGCAGCATTAATCATCAATGAAGAAATTAACCGTCCATATCCACCGACAGCACAAATTGCAATTCAACAAGGTTACAATATTGCCCACAATTTATCTGTATTAATTCGTGGAAAAGGCGAAATGAAAAAGTTCGTATTTGATAATAAAGGATCTGTATGTTCATTAGGACATGACGATGCAATGGGTGTTGTGATGGGGAAAAAATTAACGGGCTGGAAAGCTTCTTTCATGAAGAAAGTAATTGATAACCGTTACTTATTCCTACTTGGTGGACCTTTATTAGTTCTGAAAAAAGGGAAATTGAAGTTCTTTTAATATATAGTAAAAAAGCAGAAACGGCTGACCGTTTCTGCTTTTTTACTGCCATTTCAATTTGCATTTAGCGTATAAGTAGAATTTCTTTTTGAGCGAAAAGCAACAAAAAACCAAATGATATTTGTGATGATTAGCGCCATGCAAACGATGATGACTCCTAAGAAAGAGTAGGCATGATAGTCACTTGTATGTATGATCATATATACGACTGCAAGTATTACAAGATTGATGAATATTCCCATGCCACAAAGAATAGCCATGATGAATCGTATTGCACGTATTCCTGCTATATAAAGAAGTAGAGGTACGCTATAAAATAGTAAAATCGTGCCGATGGATTTCCACATGCCTAAAGAGTTAAACTGATTTGCATTCGGTCCAAAATCAGCAAGTGGCGAAAGGGAAGAAACAACTAGGACAGAGCAGAAGAAGAAAGCAGAAACGAGTGTAACAAATACAATACTGGATTTTTTTGATCGATTTCTCATTTGTTTTTTTACTCCTTTTTCAAATGAATAGGTATGTTGTAGTATACAAGGAAGAATTTTTGAGGGGATTTAAGATCTTTCCTCAGGAAAGGACTTCTCTATATTAACATTAAATCGAATATATGGAAAATTTAAATAAGAAAAGGAAGACTTATATTATTCTCACTGAAAAATGTAGTATAATAAATAGAAAAGAATGAATATTCTGCTCGTTTAAGCGGAAGGGGTTTTACATCATGGAGAAGCGTGGGAAAGTTTGGTTAGCTGTAAGTGGACTAGTAGTGACAAATGATGGAAGATGGCTGTTTGTTAAGAAAAAATATAGTGGATTAAAAGGGAAATGGTCATTACCAGCGGGCTTTGTTAATGAAGGAGAAACAATTGATGAAGCTGTGAAACGAGAAGTTTTAGAAGAGACAGGTATTACGGCACACGTGAAAGGCGTAATTGGTATTCGTTCCGGTGTGATTCATGATGAAATTAGTGATAATATGATTATTTTTCTATTGGAACCGGAAGGGGAAGAGATTACGGTTCAAGAAGAAGAATTGTCGGAAGTGGCATTTTTACACCCAAAAGATATCGCATATGACCAAAATACTTCCATATTAATTCGATATTTATTAGAGGGAAATATAGGACCAATTCTTGAGATGGATATGACACTCAATCCAGGAAAGCAATTCGGATATACAGCATATCATGTATTTACGGCGGGGGAAAAGGGGGGCGAGAACAATTGAGTATACCAGTACTCCTTATTTCAATGATGTTGTTTTTTATTTTGTTTTTTGGAATTGGATTTTTACTTAACATGATTTTACGTGCTACGTGGATAATGGTTATGATTTATCCAATCATTTGCATGTTCATCGTTAATAAAGCAAGCGTTTGGGACTATTTTTCAAAGCCATCAGAAACATTTTCTTCAGTTGGAACAAGGGTATCTCATCTTGGACAAGCGGACCTATTTATTTTATCAACAGGATTCATAGGAGCAATTTTGGCTGGCATTGTAATTAAGAAGCTTCGAAAAAGTGGCTATCAAATGTTTTAATCTCCAATTTGTTTGGAGATTTTTTTTTGCATATTTCTTTATCGTATCGGGAATGACTAATGATGAAGGAGTGTGGAATATAAAAATGTTAAAACGATATGCTATTCGCATTATGATGACTTGTTTATTTGTGACAGCGTTATGTGTAACATGGAAGGCATTCACAGGAATTTCTTTTATGGACATTGTCAAAACATATCAAGAAAGCAATGTAAAAGAAGTGCATGCGGCAGAAAGAAAAGAGCAAGTTGTTCCAAGTAAAGAAGTAATAAATGCTTTAGAACAGGCAAATGACTGGTCTAAATATCGTATGATGGAAGTAACGGCAACTGGATATACGTCAGGTGCTGAATCAACAGGAAAAAGCCCTGAACACCCAGAGTATGGAATTACATATTCAGGGGTCAAAGTGAAAAGGGATTTATATTCTACAATCGCAGCAGATTTACGAGTATTTCCTATTGGAACAATTTTATTTATTCCAGGGTATGGATACGGCGTTGTAGCGGATAAAGGTGGCGCTATAAAGGGAAATAGGCTGGATTTATATTATGAAACTGTTCAGGATGTATACAGCCAATGGGGAAAGAAAAAGGTAAATGTATATGTTGTAAAAATGGGAAATGGTAAATTAACGGAAGATGAGTTAACGATGTTGAATCAAGATGAAACGATGCAAGTATTTCGTGGCCAATATTTGAAACAGAGATAGTCTAGTGAAATGAACACTAGACTTTTTTCTTTGTCCTGTTTCGCAATATAAGAAAACAGGGTGGAAAAGTGAAGAAGTATCCTTTAGCGTATTACAAGTTTTTGTGAAATATAACGCAGCAGATTATGATACATGTCATGATTGGTTAGAAGAAATGTGGTTGGAAGAGCGCAGTAATCTGTTTCTTAAAGGATTATTACAATTAGTAGTTGCTCAGTATCCTTCTAGCTACGGAAATGTAAAAGGAGCACGTTTGATGATGGAAGTAGCAGAGCAATATTTACAGCCATACGACCAGTTCATTGGGATTTAGATGTAGACAAGGTGATAGTGTATATTCAGAATTGCAGAGGTATTATACCTGAAAGAATATACGAATTACCTTTATTGTATATATGAAGCGGAAGAAAAGTTAGAATTATCGCATTTTCGAAAAAATACAGTTATAATAAAAAATAGAGAAACCAAGGGGGGCTGAATATGTTTCAAGTACAAACTGAATTAGCGAACCATGGAGCAGTCATTGTTGCTTTATTTGAAGAAGAAACGAGCCGTTTTGTCCAAGAATTAGACAAGGCATTTGAGGGACAATTGCAAGGTTTATTAGATGAAAAAGAACTGAGTACAAAGAAGAAATCTATTTCAAAAGTACATAGCTTAGGGAAAACAAATGTAAAACGTTACTACTTTGTTGGCCTTGGAAAAAAAGAAGCATATACAACCGAAACATTACGTGCTTCACTGAGTAAAACATTTAAAACATTACAAGCGGAAAAGATACAAGACGCTGCGATCTTGCTTGACTCATTTGTCACAGAGAAGTTAGATGCAATTGATGTGGCGCATATTGCAGCTGAAGTATATTGCCTTGGCACATACAGATTACAAACATATAAAACAGATAAAAAAGAACATGTAGAATTAGAAAAACTTGTTGTTATTACAGCAGAGGATGCAAAAGAAATTGAAGCAGCGTTAACAGTTGGATATGTTCATGGACGTGCTACAAATTCAGCTCGTACGCTTGTAAATATGCCTCCGAACATGTTAACAGCAACAAAACTGGCAGAATATGCAGTGGAATTAGCTGAAAAATATGATATGGATTATAAAGTATTAGAGAAAGAGGAAATGGAAGAACTAGGTATGGGTGCTTTACTTGCAGTTAATCAAGGCTCTACAGAACCGCCCAAAATGATTGCCCTCATTTATAAAGGAAAAGAAGAGTGGAAAGATGTCATTGGGTTGATTGGAAAAGGAATTACATATGATACAGGTGGTTACTCTTTAAAACCACGCGATGGCATGGTTGGTATGAAGGGTGATATGGGTGGTGCGGCAGCAGTTCTTGGTGCAATGGAAATTATCGGAGAACTTCGCCCTGAACAAAATGTAATTGCAATTATTCCATCAACAGACAATGTAGTGAGTGGAACTGCATTTAAACCAGATGATGTTATCACATCTATGAGCGGGAAAACGATTGAAGTATTAAATACAGATGCAGAAGGTCGCCTTGCATTAGCTGATGGAATTACGTATGCGAAGAAGCTTGGTGCAAACTATCTTGTTGATGTGGCAACCTTAACAGGAGGGGTTATCGTTGCGCTAGGAAACCATACAACAGGTGCAATGACAAATAATGAAACATTATTTGAACAAGTATTAGAAGCGTCAATGGAAACAGATGAACGAATTTGGCAATTACCGATTTTTGAACGTGATAAAGAGCGTGTTCGTAACAGTAAATTTGCAGATTTAAACAACTCACCAGGGCGTGATGGACATGCGGTAATGGCCGGCACATTTCTTGGTGAATTTGCGGAAGACACACCCTGGGTACATTTAGATATTGCTGGAACTTCTGATACAACGAGTACACATGATTTAGGACCGGCAGGAGCAACAGGTGTAATGGTTCGTACACTTGCAACACTTGTTGAACGGTTTGGAGAAGAATAAGAAGCTTAGAAGGGTAGGCGAAATGGCTACCCTTTTTTATCTTGCTATTTTAGGGTAAGCAAGATTGGTGAGGGGCATCATTAGTGGTGGGTAAAGAAACATTCTCCACTGATTAAAGTTTTACTTACTATAAAGAAATTGTATACAAAGAGCCGTTTAATGCAAAAGATGTCCGGCCTGTTTCTTCCGACGCGACTAATATGAGAGCATCGCTTTTTTCTGAAAGACCAATTGCTGCTCGGTGACGTGTTCCAAGCTTAGGGTCAATTTCTAAATTTTTTGTTAGAGGGAGAATATTCGCTGCTGATATAATATGGTCGTCTTTAATAAGAACGGCTCCGTCATGAAGCAGGTTCCCAGGATAAAAAATGGATTCGAGTAGTGGAACAGTTAAAAAAGCATTTAGTTTCGTGCCTGTTTGAATGAGGGGAGTAAGAGAATCATTCCTTTCGACCACAATTAATGCTCCATGTTTTCGCTCACCTAAATGTTGGATGGCTGTTGTGATAGGAGCATAACTTGAGGTAAATGGTGATAAATAAGCTTTTAAATAGTAAGAAGCTGCAATTGTTTGAACGTTACTTAGTAAATGATGAATTTCTTCCATTTTGCATAAAATGCACTCACCATCTTCATCAATGGTTTGCTTCATGCTTGCTAATTCTAATTCTACAATTTCAATCATTTGTTTTGTTTCTATTTTTAATTCTTCAGATAATCCCCATTCTTTCATATGCCTCACCTTTTTGTTTGAAGTATATACCATTAGTGTATACAAATTATAAAAGTAAAATCCTGTTAGATTTTAAAATGTATTGAGATAATTGCTGTTTTTTTCATATAATAAAGTTATGACAAGCGAGAGGAGATAAGAGGATGGAGTGGAAAAAAGAATATAGCCGCTGGCTTTCTTATGCAAACTTAGATGCAGAATTAAAACAGCAGCTAGAAGATATGAAACAAGATGAGAAGAAAATAGAAGATAGCTTCTATAAAAATTTAGAATTCGGTACCGGTGGTATGCGCGGTGAACTGGGGGCTGGTACGAATCGTTTAAATGTATATACTGTTCGAAAAGCGACAAAAGGACTTGCACACTTTATTGAGAGTTTAGGTGAAGAAGCGAAGAAACGCGGCGTAGTTGTTGCGTATGATTCTCGTCATAAATCGCCCGAATTTGCAATGGAAGTAGCTGCAACATTAGGGGCGCATGGCATTACAACATATGTATTCGAAAGTTTACGTCCAACACCAGTACTTTCTTTCGCAGTACGTCATTTACATACAATAAGTGGAATCGTTCTTACAGCAAGTCATAATCCACCCGAATATAATGGATATAAAGTATACGGTGAAGATGGTGGACAATTGCCACCAAAAGAAGCAGATGAGTTAATTCGTTATGTAAATCAAGTGGAAGATGAATTAACGGTAGAAGTTGCGAATGTAGAGCAATTAAAAGCGGATGGATTATTACATATCATCGGGACAGAAGTAGATGAGGCATATGTAGAGCAGTTAAAAACAGTTATCATAAATAAAGAAATGGTTGAGAAAGTTGGGAAAGATTTAAAAATCGTCTTTACACCACTGCATGGAACATCTAATATTCCAGTACGCCAAGGCTTAGAAGCAGTTGGATTTACAGATGTAACAGTCGTAAAAGAGCAGGAGTTACCAGATCCAAACTTTTCTACGGTTAAATCACCAAATCCAGAGGAACATGCTGCATTTGAACTGGCAATTCGTGATGGTGAAAAAGTAGGAGCGGACGTATTAATTGCAACGGATCCAGACGCGGATCGCCTAGGTGTAGCGGTTCGTAATCATAACGGAGAATTCCAAGTATTAACAGGGAACCAAACAGGCGCATTAATGCTTGAGTATTTATTATCACAAAAGGAACAAAATGGTACCCTTCCAAAGAACGGTGTTGTACTAAAAACAATCGTAACGTCTGAAATTGGCCGTACAATTGCAAAAGCATATGGCTTAGATACAGTTGATACATTAACTGGATTTAAGTTTATTGGTGAGAAAATTAAACAATATGAAGAAAGCGGACAATATGAGTTCCAATTTGGATATGAAGAAAGTTATGGATATTTAATTCGTCCATTCTGTCGTGATAAAGATGCAGTTCAGTCTGTATTATTTGCATGTGAAGTAGCAGCATACTATAAATCACAAGGGAAAACATTGTATGATGGATTACTAGAAATATTTGAAAAGTATGGTTTCTTCCGCGAAGATCTTGTGTCTTTAACGTTAAAAGGAAAAGATGGAGCGGAGAAAATTCAAGAAATGATGACAGCATTCCGTGAAAATCCACCAAAAGAAGTGGCTGGTTTAACAGTAAAAACAGTAGAAGATTATAAGGCAAGTACGATTACATCTCTAATAGATGGAAGTCAAGAAGAAATTCAATTACCAAAATCTAATGTGCTAAAATATCAACTAACAGATGGTTCTTGGTTCTGTTTACGTCCGTCCGGCACAGAGCCAAAGATTAAGTTTTATTTTGGTGTGAAAGCTGATTCTTTACAAAATAGTGAACAAAAGTTACTTACTATTAAAGAAGATGTTATGAATCGTTTATAATGAAACCGATCCATGATGTTTATTAAAGGAGAGCAAAGGGGAGAGTGACCTCCTCTTTTCTTGTATATAAAAATGAGATATGTAAGCAGAATGGATATGATATACTGTCTGTAACGTTGCAATTATGAATGTCAGAGTAATCACTTTCGTGTATAAGTAAGGAAATATAGTACAAGGATTAGAAAAGAGGGGATTTGTTATGAAAAAAGTAAGAAAAGCGATTATCCCAGCAGCAGGGTTAGGAACGCGCTTTTTGCCAGCGACAAAAGCAATGCCAAAAGAGATGCTTCCAATTGTGGATAAACCAACGATTCAATATATTATCGAAGAAGCGGTAGCCTCTGGAATTGAGGATATTATTATTGTTACAGGTAAAGGAAAGCGCTCTATTGAAGATCATTTTGATCATGCATTTGAATTAGAGCAAAACTTATTGGAAAAGAAAAAATATGAATTGCTTGAGAAAGTACAGGCTTCTTCTAAAATGGTAGACATTCATTATATCCGTCAAAAAGAACCAAAAGGACTAGGGCATGCTGTTTGGTGTGCAAGGAAATTTATTGGTGATGAGCCGTTTGCGGTGCTATTAGGCGATGATATTGTACAAGCTGAAACACCATGTTTACGTCAATTAATGGATGAATATGATAAAACACTCTCTTCTGTTATTGGTGTACAAACGGTTCCAGAAGAAGAAACGCATCGTTATGGAATTATTGATCCATTAGAACAAGAGGGACGTCGTTACCAAGTTCGCAATTTTGTGGAGAAACCAGCGAAAGGTACAGCACCTTCAAACTTAGCAATTATGGGACGTTACATTTTAACACCAGAAATTTTTATGTTTCTAGAAGAACAACATATTGGTGCTGGTGGTGAAATTCAACTAACGGATGCTATTCAAAAATTAAATGAAATTCAGCGCGTATTTGCTTATGACTTTGAAGGGAAGCGTTACGATGTTGGAGAAAAATTAGGATTTGTTCAAACGACAATTGAAATGGCGCTTCAGTATGATGAACTGCGTGAAGATCTTTTACAACTTATGAAGAAGATTGTTGAAGAACAAACAAATCAATCCTCATAAAAAAGGGCTACATGAAGTAGCTCTTTTTTATGAGGATTGTGTAGAATGAGAATGTTGATAAGCAGAACGACGAACTGCGTAGTATATACGAGGTGCAATAACGGCGCCGATTACCGTAAGAATAAAATCTTTTAAAGCAAACCACATCATAATCATCCAAGCTGCTTTATAGCTCATGTTTCCGCCCATCCACAAGTTTACGATTACATACATATAAGTTGTACCAATTATATAAGTTAAAATAATGCCAACAAAAGCTGAGATTGCAAATGTACCGAATTTTGGATTGTTTCTTTGTTCCACAAGCTTTCCAGATATGTAAGCAACCATAATAAATGCAATAATAAATCCACCTGTAGGATCTAAAAGCGCTCCCAAGCCCGCTTTAAAGTTTGCAAAAATCGGTGCACCAGCAACTCCGACAAGCATATAAATTGTCATAGATAAGGCACCAAGTCTACTACCAAGGAGAAGTCCTGCCAAAATTGAAAAAAATGGTTGCATCGTCAATGGGACACCAGCTACCTGTAAAAATGGTGCCCATGATACAATATTTGCACCGATCGCCATAAGTGCAACGAACATCGCAGATAGTACTAAATCTAAAGGACGTAATTTGTTCATAATGTTAACTCCTATCGATTTATAGTTAACATTATCGTATCGATGCATTTATTTCTTGTCAAGTAAAATAATCTGATAATAAGGCTTCAAGGAGTTTTGAAGCAAGGTGTATGAAATACGAAATTGAGGAATTCCACTTGAATATGGTGCGATTTCATATAACGGAAAATAAACGGTAAGATAGTCTGGATCTAAAAAGTAATAGAATTTTTTTGTGTTAATCACTTTTTCAGCTGCATCTGGAAAATAGATGCTTTCATTTTGTTTGATTTGCCTTACGATCTCTGTACGAATGATATCTTGATAGGCGCTATTTTTTTTGAATAAATCATCTAAGTGTAATAGTTTCTTTTTATTTACATCAAATGTATTTGCTTTCCATGTATATAATCCATGTGCACCGCCTGTATATTGATAATAATTTACATATAAACTTAGTAAAGGTAGTTTGTTTAATGTGATTTTATAGTCAACATTTGCAACATAAGGCTGAAAAGAAGATTCCGTATGCTTTGTTTCTTCATAATATTTTTTCGCTTCTTTTGTTACTCTTTTTTTAAAGCGGTTAGTAGCGTTTTTATAATATGCATTTAATTGATTTTGAAATGTTAAATCTGGAAAGTGATGAAAAGAAGGTCTGCTTATTTGATAGTCTATATAAGGCTTCTTCCCTTTTTGGGTAATCGTTTTAATTTCAATTGGCATGTTAGAGCCTTTTGCTGCATTTGTACAATTTGGTACAATAGTGAGCAAGGAGAATGCAATTGTTAGTATAAAATATATCTTTTTCATAAAATAAACCCTCCCTATATAAGTGTTATGGATAGTTTGAAAATAAATAGGGAAAATTATACATTTTTTTGAATTTCATAGAGGAGGAATAGAAATGCCAAAAACATTAATGGATGCATTGGGGATTGAATTATTAGAAATGACAGAAGAGAAAGTAGTGGCTACGATGCCAGTAGATGGACGCACACATCAGCCATTTGGCTTTTTGCATGGAGGTGCATCAGTTGCTTTAGCAGAAACAGTGGCGAGCGTAGGGGCTTATAACTTAATTGATCAAGAAAAGTGTATTTGCTTCGGACTGGAAATCAATGCAAATCATATTCGTTCTAAACGTGATGGAATTGTCACAGCAATCGGAATACCAATCCACAAAGGACAAACAACGATGGTTTGGGACGTGCGCATTATTGATGAAAATGATGATTTAATTTGCATTTCTAGATGTACAGTTGCAATTAAAGAAAAGCGTGAAAAATAAAAGGGATTTCCTAGTTTTAGTTAGGGATTCCATATAAAGTGAAACTTTAATAAGTGGGGGCTTCATCCCTCGCTTATTATGAGCTCTCACCAATCGGGGCGCGGTCGCCCTAGGGTCATCGCCATCAACTTAGGAAAAGTAAACATCCCCCGAAATGAAAAAAGAGCTTTTTTTCAATAATGAACTGTCGAGCAAGAAAATGTTCTTTTTGAAATGCTAAAAAACTTCCTTTTACTAAGGTAATATTTCATTATCGTAAATAGTTATGGGAGTATATAATTAAAAAAAATACTTATCATATTAAATATTTATTTAGATTTCATACAGAACTCATAGAAAGGAAGTTTGTCATATGAAGATATGGAAAATCGTACTAAATATAATATTAGCTCTTGCTGTCCCAATCATTTTATTGTTTGGTGGTATGATGATTGGTGGGAAAATACTTGATCTGTTTTTAAGTATTTTGAATATAAATTATGATGACCTATCAAATCTAGAACAGCGAACCTATGCCGTGTTTATCCCTTTATTAATTGTGGTCTTGACATTACTAGCTGCTTTTTTACACCATCGAAGTCTTAGACCTCTTCGTCTTCCAACAGGATTCTTATCAAAAGAAACATATAAAAATTATGGAATTGGTATTGGGATTGTCTTTACCTTTTTCGTTGTTAATACAATCTTGAATTTACTTATAGCAGGTGGCTCCATTACAGTTAGTGCCCATCCAGATTCTGTGAAAATTGTGTTGCTTACTATCCCCGTTGTAATGATTCAAAGTTTTTATGAAGAAATTCTTTTCCGTGGCTATGCTTTAGGAACCTTGCTTCGTTCTACAAATGTGTATGTAGCGATTTTATTAAACCCGATAGCCTTTTCTGTTTTACATTTTAATTCACCCGATTATTCTGAATTCCTAGTATTTCTCATAGCATATTTTGTAGGTGTATTCTTTTCTATTTTAACTTTAGCCTATAATAATTTATGGGTTGCTGCTGGGGGACATTTTATCTGGAATTACACGATAGCGATTTTCGGAGATGATGGTGAGGGTATGTTATTTGATACATATTATTCTAACAAGGATATCACCCTTTGGGTATCAGTTGCCCTTCTCATGATCTTGGTTATCCTCTCATGGATTGTATATAAAAACCGAATTATGAAAATTAATAATGAAATTAAAAGAAAAAAACAGTTCGCTTAAGAAAATGATCTCCTTATTACATCGACAGTTTCATAAAAAGATGATTTCGGTATTGTTATCTGTGCCTTTTGTAAAATTCATTAAAGACATAAAACAGCCATTCTTTCATGGAGTATCCATGAAAGAATGGCTGTTTTTGATGAAAATTATATACGTAATCTTAACTGGATGGCTATGTACCTTAGGATAGCCTTTTCTTGTTAGAACTGGATTTTCTTCTCTAAGAAGCTTTTTAGCTCGCTAATTGGCATACGAACTTGTTCCATTGTATCGCGGTCACGTACTGTTACAGCCTTGTCTTCAACTGAGTCGAAGTCATATGTGATACAGAATGGTGTACCGATTTCATCTTGGCGGCGGTAACGTTTACCAATTGAACCTGTTTCGTCGTAATCTACCATGAAGTCTTTTGCCAGCTCTGCAAATACTTCTCTAGCACCTTCAGATAGTTTTTTCGATAATGGTAAGATAGCCGCTTTATATGGTGCTAAAGCAGGATGAAAACGAAGAACTGTACGAGAATCGTTTTCTAATTGTTCTTCTTCGTATGCATCGCATAAGAATGCTAATGTTACGCGATCTGCGCCAAGAGATGGCTCGATGCAGTATGGTACGTAACGTTCGTTTGTTTGTGGATCGATATAGTTAAAGTCTTCACTAGAATGTTCCATGTGACGTTTTAAGTCGAAGTCTGTACGAGAGGCAATGCCCCAAAGTTCGCCCCAACCAAATGGGAATTTAAATTCAATATCAGTTGTTGCGTTACTGTAGTGAGATAATTCTTCTTCACCGTGATCGCGAAGACGCATGCTGTCTTCGTTCATACCAAGTGATAGTAACCAGTTTTTGCAAGTTTCGCGCCAGAATGTAAACCACTCTAATTCTTCACCTGGTTTACAGAAGAATTCAAGTTCCATTTGTTCAAACTCACGTGTACGGAATGTGAAGTTACCAGGTGTAATTTCATTACGGAAACTTTTACCGATTTGCCCGATACCAAATGGAAGTTTTTTACGCATAGAACGTTGTACATTTTTAAAGTTTACGAAAATACCTTGTGCTGTCTCAGGACGAAGGAAAATTTCGTTTGTGCTAGATTCCGTAACACCTTGGAATGTTTTAAACATTAAGTTGAATTGACGGATTTCTGTGAATTCTTGGCTGCCGCAGTCTGGACATTTCACTTCGTGCTCTTTCATTAAGTCAGCCATTTGTTCGAAAGTAAGACCGTCAACAATCATTTCGATACCTTTTGCATCTAAAGCATCTTCAATCAATTTGTCAGCGCGATGACGAGCTTTACATTTTTTACAGTCAATCATTGGGTCGTTAAAGTTACCAACATGACCAGAGGCTACCCAAGTTTTTGGGTTCATTA
Source organism: Bacillus cytotoxicus NVH 391-98 (assembly GCF_000017425.1). GTDB lineage: Bacteria > Bacillota > Bacilli > Bacillales > Bacillaceae_G > Bacillus_A > Bacillus_A cytotoxicus. The sequence continues at coordinate 3,592,303 of NC_009674.1, read as the reverse complement.
AGATTGCTGCATCTAAACCAACGTTGTATGGAGATTCTTGAATAAATTTTTTCCACCAAGCTTTTTTTACATTATTTTTTAGTTCGATACCAAGTGGACCGTAATCCCAAGTATTTGCAAGACCACCATAAATTTCAGAACCAGGAAAAACAAAACCGCGATGTTTCGCTAAGTTTACAACTTGTTCCATTGAATACATACTAAAATCCTCCTTTTAAAAGTTAACGTATTGGCGATGATAGAGTGCACTTATGAAACGTAATTTCTTGAGCAAGCCGCCTTGCGCTTTTAAATACAAAAACGCTCGTCTCTAGGCTTGTTGCCTAGGGACGAGCGTTTGCCCGCGGTTCCACCCTAGTTGATGTGCTTTTCACATCCACTTTATCATGTATTGCTCAAGACTGCCGTTTCCTTGCGTTTTCAGGCTTTCACTATCCCTGAATCGCTTGTAGGTGCAAGTACTTATAAGTCCATCATCGCTACTTATATTTCATAATAATGAACATATTCTATCATGTTCTTTTTTAAATCACAATAGAGGAACGATTGTCTTTATGATAGAGTTTCGTCTATTTTTTTGTTCTTTATACCATATAAGTATTGAATGTGTTTCATTGCTGGGCAAAAGTGCATTCGTTTGTACATATTTCCATACAACATCTGAAGTTGTTTTGGCATATTTACGAAGTACTCAACCGATGATTGTTTTTTGAATGAAAAATTCTTTTGAAGTTTTGAGATGTTTCATAATTGAGAAGAGAAGTTGTTCATCTGTTTACTAGTATTCATGTGATAATATGTTCGATCTTTTTACCAATTTATTGATTCGGAATGAACCAACAAGATATTGAGATAGGGTATTTTATCGAATGGTTGATAAGTTGTGTCGAATTGGCGATAACTGAAGAGAAATCACTGATTTATGAAGAAAGGCTATCGCATATGTGCGCTAGCCTTTGGTATTACATTAAATAACGTAAATAAATATAAATATGAGAAATAATGAGTGACACAATCATAATCGGAAAACCGACTTTTAAAAAGTCCATGTAACTAAATTTATGTCCCTCACGGCTGGCGATACCTGCTACGATTACGTTGGCAGAAGCTCCGATTAATGTTCCGTTTCCACCTAAGCAAGCACCAAGTGCTAATGACCACCATAGTACATCGATTTGCGCATCAGCAGGTGATAGACCAAGTCCAACTGCCATATCATTAATAAGTGGAATCATTGTTGCAACGAATGGAATATTATCAATTGTTGCAGAAGCAATACCAGATACCCATAAAATGAGCACAGATGCGTAAGAAATATCCCCACCTGTTATTCCGATTACTTTTTGCGCTAATGTTTTGATAAGACCGATATCGATAAGACCACCAACGAGTACAAATAATCCTGCAAAGAAGAAAATGGTAATCCACTCAACGTGAGCGAATACTTCTTCGATTTCATGTTCTTTGACACCAATTAACATAAGGATAGTGGCACCAGTTAATGCGATTACAGCAGCATCAATATGGAAAATAGAATGAGTCATGAAACCGACGATTGTCAGTCCAAGTACTGTTAAAGATTTTTTCATTAGTACTGGATCTTTAATATATTGTTTTTCATCTAAACTCATTAATTTTTTAACTTGTACTGGATCAGCAATTAGTTGTTTGCGATACATAAAGTAAAGCATAATTGTTACTACAGTAATGATAATGATTACGATTGGTGCCAAATTAATTAAGAATGCATTGAAATCTAAATGCTTGTTTGCTGAACCAATCATAATGTTTGGTGGGTCACCAATTAATGTTGCAGTCCCTCCAATGTTTGAGAAAATAATTTCAGACAGTAAATACGGAACAGGATTTACTTGTAAAATGCGCGTAATAGATAGAGTAACTGGAACAACAAGAAGTACTGTTGTTACGTTATCTAAAAATGCGGAGCCAAGTGCGGTCAGCAAAGAAAGGGAAATCAAAATTTTAATAGGATTTCCTTGTGCTTGTTTCGCAGCTTTAATGGCAACATATTGGAATACACCCGATTTACTCGTAATGTTAACTAAAATCATCATACCGATGAGAAGTGTAATAGTTCCCCATTCAATATGTTTTGTAAATGCGTTGTGTAAGTCAACAATACCGAAGATGACCATAAGTGCTGCGCCTAAAAGTGCAATCACAGCACGATTAATTTTTTCTGAAATGATAATGGCATATGTAATTAAAAAGACTGCGATAGCAAAATAATACTGCCAGTTTGCGATTTCTTGCGTTGTTTCGTGCAAAAACCCCATCTCCTTTCGTTTACTATTCTTAGTGTGTCAAAAAATTGTAGAAGAAAACACACTTAACGCCATTATAAAGTAGAAAAATGTCGGATGTAAATAAAGGGTTTATTTTGTTACATTTTCTGTACAAATGAATTTTTCTTTTTTAAAAATATTTGTGGTTATTTGACATATATATAAGATACATCCAATCTGAATGTTTCAAATTCGAGCTTGTTCGTGTAGAAGGAAGAGGAGACAAAATGATAAGGAAGGGATCGTATGGATGAAAAGCAATTTTTATTTTTAGATTTTGAGTTCACGATGCCTCAAAATCGAAAAAAACCAAAAGGTTTCTTTCCCGAAATTATTGAAGTAGGGCTTGTATCGGTTATCGGTTGTACAATGGAAGATACGTATTCATCTTATGTTAGACCGGAAAGTTTTCCAGATTTAACAAATCGATGTAAAGATTTTTTAGGAATTGATCAAGAAGCTGTAGATGGAGGAATTTCTTTTTTAGCACTTGTCGACAAACTTGTTCAATATGAAGAGCGCTATAAACCGACAATTGTCACGTGGGGAAATATGGATATGAAAGTATTGAAACATAATTGTGAAGTAGCAGGTGTTCCGTTTCCATTTTCAGGCGTTTGTCGAGATTTATCCCTAGAATATAAGCGTTTTTTTGGAGAGCGAAATCAAACAGGATTATGGAAAGCAATTGAAGCATATGGAAAGGTAGGAACAGGAAAGCATCACTGTGCATTAGATGACGCGATGACAACGTATAATATCTTTAAACTTGTCGAGAAGGATAAAGAATATTTAGTGAAACCAGCTCCACCTACGTTAGGAGAACTTGTTGATTTTTCGAAATTATTAAAGAAGGTAAGTACACAGTAACGACCAAATTGCAAAATGTGTAATTTGGTCGTTTTGTTTTTATAACTTATAGTCTCGTTTTAATTGCTGGAGTGTTTGTAAACTGCGCTGTGCAAAAGGTGAATCATCCTCTAACAATGCAGCGATTTGAGCTTTTAATGCTGTTTTTAGAGATTCTTTGTAATCCGGAATATCTCCGTCATACTTTTTAACCATTGCTTTTGGAATATTTGTTTGCTCACGAAAAGATAAAGCACGTCTTTCATGGAAAAATGGGACATCTGCTTGTTTTATGTTATGTAAGTCACCTTGCATGGGATGTTTTAAAACAGCTAATACTTTCACAACGTAACTTTCAGGACGTTTATTTGTAATTTCTCCAATGTACTTTCCTGTTTTATAAATACCAGTAACAATCTCTCCGATTTCAAATGTTTCTTTCATATTTTTCACCTCAATTTTATAGTAAGGAAAGTAAGAGGCAGAGTCAAAGAAAGCATTTGTTAAGTAGGATTGTAAATCATGAAGTGTTATAATGGATAATGATATGACAGAAAATTCCGAAGTGTGTGAAGGATATAGAGAAGCATGTATTGTTTCGTTCGATGCCTTTAAACGATTAGAGGAAAGTATGAGAGTGTGTACAACTAGTAAATATACAAAACGTGTAGAAAAGGAGTGAGTGTGATGATGCCTTTATATTTTCCAGAGGATAAAACGGAATATATTATTCCTGGAATCGTTTGTATTTTATTTATTATTGGGGCTGTTGTGACGTGGCGCATGTTCATTCGTGTCTCTAAAAAAGAAGCTGATCGCTTGCGAAAGATAGAAGAAAAGTTGTTAGCTGAAAAGAAACGCTAATTCGTTTTTGTATGTTTCTCTTCAAGCTCGGATACTCTAAGGACAGAATGTATCTTGGAGGGAATGGGAATGAAAAAACAGCTTTTATTTAGTTGTTGTATGCTAGTTCTTATCACAGGCTGTGACAAAGGGAACTCAAAAGAAATTGATGTGAAGTTATACAATGCGTCTGGCGATGAGGTTGGAACAGCGAAAGTAACGCAGCAAACAAGCGGAGTGAAAATATCAATTAAAGCAGATGGATTTACACCTGGTGCACATGGATTACATATTCATGAAATGGGAGAATGTAAAGCACCACGCTTTGAGTCAGCTGGTAATCATTTTAATGTAGATGATAAGAAGAAGCATGGGCTTATGAATCCAAAAGGAGCAGAGAACGGTGATTTACCAAATGTGATTGCGGACGATACAGGAAAGATTAAAGCGGAAATTGAAGCATCAAATGTATCGCTTGAAGAAGGGCGAACCACTTTATATCGCAAAGATGGAGCCTCTATTATCATTACTGAAAATCCGGATGATGGCATGACGCAGCCGACAGGAAATTCAGGGAATCGAATTGCCTGTGGGGTTATTGTGAAAAAAGTATCTGCGAATAAACAAAAGTAAGAGCTACTTTGAAAGGTAGCTCTTACTTTTGTTTATTCTAATTGATAGGAAGTTAAGGTTCGTGAAGGGACATTGATAATGAAGAAAGGGCTACATCGAGCCCTCCCTCAATTGGGATGCCCTAAAATAGCGGGATAAAAAATGTGCCTTATGAAAGTGCATATTGAAGCCGAGTTAAAATGTCTTTCAAAACGGACAGCGGACAACCGATGTTAATGCGAATATGTTGTTCTCCACCTATTCCGTATTTTTCACCTGGTTCTACGATAATTCTTCCTTTTTCTTCTAGCAGTTTTGTTCGTTCTTTTTGAGACAGATGAAGTTTTGTACAGTCTACCCAGAGTAAAAAAGTTCCTTCTGGCTTGATAGCAGATAAAGTAGGAATGTGTGTATCAATGAATTCACAAGCAAATCGGGCGTTTTCTTCTATATAAGAGCGAACATCTGTTACCCACTCATTACATTCTGTATAGGCGCTTTGCATTGCTTCATAAGCAAATATGTTTAAGCCGTGAAAGCCTTGGCTTTGCTGCACAGATGTAAAAGCATGACGGATTTTTCGATCTGGAATAATAACGATAGAAGCTTGTAAACCAGAAATATTAAATGTTTTGCTTGGTGCTATGCAAGTAATAGTCCGTTTTGCTAATTGTTCAGATAAGGAGGCAAATGGTATATGGAGATAATCTGAGAAAATAATATCCGCATGAATTTCATCGGCAACAATGGTTACATCGTATCGTTCACATAACATTCCAAGTTCGGAAAGTTCTTGCTTTGTCCAGACGCGTCCAACGGGATTATGTGGATTACAAAGAAACATAAGCTTTACACCTTGTTGAAATTGTGTTTCTAAATGTTCGAGATCCATTTTATATTTTCCATTTTCGAACAGTAATGGACTTTCACATAAAAGCCGATTGTTTTTGGTGACCATATGAAAGAATGGTGGATAAATAGGTGGCTGTACAAGAACGGTGTCATTCTCGTTTGTCAGTGCTTGTACACTTATGCTAAGTGCTGGAACAATTCCAGAACTAAATACAATCCATTCTTTTTGTATGTCCCAATTATATTGCTGTTTTGTCCATTGGCAAATAGTATCTAGTATTTCCTTTGGTGGCAGTGTATACCCAAAGATAGGATGTTCAAGACGTTTCTTTATCGCATTTTGAATTGCTGTTGGTACTTCAAAGTCCATATCGGCAATCCAAGCATGTAAAAGTTCCTCATCTTTATATGTATCCCATTTGATGCTTTGAGTACCACGGCGATTCACTACTTTTTGAAATTGATGCATAGTTTAGCTCCTTTCTGCTATAAAACTACATTTTATGAAAATTCCTACTCTTCTTCTAGCATATATGATGTGATACGATAAAGGAAAGCATGAAAACGAGAAAAAGGCGGGAAGTAAATGGGTGCATATGAAAGAATGGTGGAGCTGGTAAAAAACTGGGATCCGTTTCAAATGGGAGCGGAGTTTTATGAAACAGAAGCAAGTGATGTTGTATATGTAGTAAGTGCGTTTGATGATCCAAGATATATTGCGAAAAAAATTCAACATATATATTTTATGTCGTTTGAAGAAGTTCCTCCGTTAGAAAAATGTGAAAAGTTAGCAGAACAGTTGCTTATTTTAAAAGAGGGCGGAAGTTGTTCAATATAGCTGCTCTTACTTTGGTAGCTATATTTGATCCCGCTATTTTAGGGCAGTAAGACTCTCATTCAAAGATTCAGAGAGGGGGGCTTATTGTCCGTAACAGCCCGAGTGGTGAAGGGGTATAATGAGTAGGGGATGAAGAAAAAACATTGATTAAAGTTCCACTTTAGTAAAACCCCCTCTTCTAAACGAAGTGAAGGAGGGGGAGTTCAATTTGCAACAAAAGAAATAATTTCCTCATAAATGTGCTCTGGTTTTTCTTCAGGTAGTAAATGCCCTGTGTTTTCATATGAAATGAATTGAGAATTTGGCAAATCTTTATGAAGTCGTTGTCCAATTTGAATGGGAACAACGCGGTCTTGTTCTCCCCAAATCAGTAAAGTAGGTGTTTGAATTTTACGTAATTCGGTCGATGGTAAATCGCCTTCCCGATCTCTAATCATTCGCGTTAAAGCAGGGAATATTCGATTATCGTAAAAGGGAGCAGCATAGCCTTCCATCATTTCATCGTCAATTAAAGAATGGTCATGAACAACATTCATTAAGTTATGAACAATTCCTCTTTTTGTAATCCATTTCTTCACATATAGATGAAAAAATGGTAAATAAGAAGAATAAATAAGAGGTAAAGTAGCGCGATGTAAGTAGCTGGAGCTGCATAGTAAAATCGTTTTTTTTATTAAGTCAGGACATATACGGTTCACATAAAGAGAGATTTGTCCCCCCATGGAGTGTCCAATTAAAATGATGTTAGAAAATTTCGAGTGTTTTATTAAGTCGATAATGATGGTTGCTAAGTTATGGTAAGAGTATTTGAAGTGATTGGATTTATCACTTCTCCCGAACGGTGGTAAATCAAGGGCAATTACTGTGCCTTCTTGGGCTAGTAAAGGTATTAATCGCCGATAACTAAATGAAGAAGAGAGGAAACCATGAACGAGTACGAAAGTAGGCCGTTCTTTTTTATTATAATGCTCATACAACTCATAATGAACAGTTATGCCACGAGTGGAAAAAGTGAAATAGGGATATTTGAATTCATGTTTCATTTTTTGTCACTCCATTCATTTTTTGTTCATATCATCTCCTTATAAGAAAATATTTATGTACACGAGTAAAAGGCAAGATGGAAGTCCATTTTGCCTTTTACTCGTGTACAATATTAGGTGGTGTTTTCCCTTGTAAGCCTGCAACTAAATTTTCAGCAGCTACTTTTGCCATTTGTTGTCTCGTTTTTAATGTTGCTGACCCAACATGAGGTAAAGTAACCACATTTTGTAGAGATAAAAGTGGATTGTCTTTTTCAATCGGTTCTTGTGTAAAGGTATCAATACCAGCTGCAAAAATCTTTTTTTGTTGTAAGGCAGAAATTAACGCCGCTTCATCTACTGTTTTTCCGCGAGAAGCATTAATGAAAACCGCTGTTTCCTTCATAAGCGAGAATTCGTTTTCGCCAATGAGATGATATGTTTCAGCAGTTAATGGAGTTAAAAGGACAACAAAATCAGATTGTTTCAGCAATGTATCTAGTTCACAGTATGTAGCGTTAAATTTCTGTTCAGCTTCTTTTTTACGACGGCGATTGTGGTATAAAACGTCCATATCGAAGCCGAAGTTTGCTCGCTTGGCAACTGCTTCTCCAATACGTCCCATACCGATAATGCCAATTGTACGGTGATGGACATCTACTCCAAAATGATCTTTTGAAATCTCAGTATCCCAATTCCCATTTTTGACATAAGAATCAAGTTCACATACGCGGCGGCTAGCTGATAGCATAAGAGCAAAAACAAGATCAGCTACTGTATCGTCTAATACATATGGTGTATTTGTTCCAATTACATTTCTTCTCTTCATTGCTTTTAAATCGAAGTTATCATAACCGACAGAAATATTACTCACAACTTTTAAGTTAGGAGCTGCTTGTAATAATTCTTCATCAATCTTTGCTCCGAAATTCAGTAAGCCATCTTTATCTTTTATTTTTTCTAATAAAACGTCACGAGAAATCTTTTCATCGCGATTCCACTTTTCATATTCACAGTGTTCAGATAAATATTTTTCTACAAATACTGGTATACGTTCAGCGATGTATACTTTTGGTTTCATCAACTCATCCCCTTTCCTTTTTATTTTTACATAATTCTCTAAAAAAATCTTCTTTTCAAATAGAAAAGAGTGTCTGTATAATTTAAAAACAAACAAAAGAGAGGATGAGTTATGTGATGACTGAAAAAGAATTGGAATTGTTAGTATGTCTTGAAAAAAACAGTCGTTTATCTGTAGAAACTTTAGCGAAAATGTTAAATATAGAGGTTGAAGAAGCACAAAAAATGGTTGCAAAATTAGAAAGTGAAAACATTATTGTAGACTATGTGACACATATTGATTGGACAAAGGTGAAAGAGCACACTGGTTTAACGGCAATGATTGATGTAAAGGTAACGCCGAAGCATGGAGTTGGGTTTGATGCGGTTGCTGAACAAATATATCGTTATTCAGAAGTGAAATCAGTATATTTAATGTCAGGGACATACGACCTTTCAATTACATTAGAAGGAAAAACGATGGCAGAAGTAGCGACATTTGTTTCTGAAAAATTAGCAACAATTGAATCAGTCGTTTCAACAACAACTCATTTTATTTTGAAAAAATATAAACATGAGGGAATTATTTATGAAAATACAGATGATGATAAACGAATTGTGGTGACACCATGAAGCAGTTTGAACTATCTAGAGCAGCAGAGTCTTTACAGCCATCTGGTATTCGAAAGTTCTTTGATTTAGCAGCAGGAATGAAAGGTGTTATTTCACTTGGTGTTGGAGAACCTGACTTTGTGACACCGTGGAATGTAAGGAAAGCCTGTATTCGTTCGTTAGAAGAAGGGTATACAGCATACACGGCAAATGCAGGATTATTAGAACTACGTCAAGAAATAGCAAAGTATCTAAAAAAACAATTTGAAGTTTCTTATGATCCAAATGACGAAATTATTGTGACAGTTGGAGCAAGCCAAGCGCTAGATGTGGCCATGCGTGCGATTGTGAATCCTGGTGACGAAGTGATTATTATAGAACCGAGCTTTGTGTCATATGCCCCCCTTGTTACATTGGCAGGGGGCGTTCCAATACCGGTTGCAACATCTTTAGAGAACGCATTTAAAGTACAGCCAGAACAAATTGAAGCAGCGATTACAACAAAGACGAAAGCAATTTTGCTTTGTTCTCCAAATAATCCAACAGGGGCGCTTTTAAACAAATCTGAATTAGAAAAGTTAGCAGAAATTGTAGAAAAATATAATTTAATTGTTCTATCAGATGAAATTTATGCGGAGCTTGTCTATGATGAAGCTTATACAAGTTTTGCTAGCATAAAGAATATGAGGGATCATACGATTTTAATTTCTGGATTTTCAAAAGGATTTGCAATGACAGGATGGCGTCTTGGGATGATTGCAGCTCCTACTCATTTTTCATCATTCATGTTAAAAATTCATCAGTATTCTATGATGTGCGCGCCAACAATGTCACAGTTTGCTGCGCTCGAAGCGCTTCGGTCCGGGAATGATGAAGTTATTCGAATGAGAGACAGTTACAAGAAGCGCCGCAACTTTATGACACAGTCGTTAAATGAGATGGGATTAACATGTCATGTACCGGGTGGTGCGTTTTATGTATTTCCTTCTATTTCTTCAACAGGATTGTCTTCAGCGGCATTTGCCGAGCAATTATTGATAGAGGAAAAAATTGCGGTTGTACCAGGTAGTGTGTTTGGTGAAAGTGGTGAAGGGTTTATTCGTTGTTCTTATGCGACTTCACTTGAGCAACTTATGGAAGCTATGAACAGAATGAAACGTTTTGTGGAGAATAAAAAAAGGACAAAACAGAATACGTTTTGTCCATAAAAGGGGGGAATACTAGAAAGCCATGTGTTAGTATTCTATCCCAATATTTGAAAAATATACGTACTAGAGGGGATTTTTTTATGAATTTTGAATGAAAGAAGAGGGGATGGTATAATTTACTAATATCAGGGGGTTCTTAGTTAAGATTTCGCTAAGCAATTATTTAAAGTTAATAGCATCTATCTATTCTTTATAAGTTCTCAGTGGATGCTTAGCTACGGAATAGTAGCAGGAAAAAATGGTAAACGTATGGGAGTGTTTCATATGTCAGAACAATATACAACAGGAGTGATTGTAAAAGGGAAAGTGACTGGAATTCAAGATTACGGCGCATTTGTAGCATTGGATGATGAAACGCAAGGTCTTGTGCATATATCTGAAATTACAAATGGGTATGTAAAAGATGTTCATGATTATTTAAAAATCGGAGATACAGTAGAAGTAAAGGTACTTTCCGTTGATGAAGAGCACAAAAAGATGAGTTTATCATTAAAAGCAGCAAAAAGAAAACAAGGGAAAGTTCTTGTGCCCAATCCATCCGCAAAAGGATTTCATACATTGCGTGAGAAGTTAACAGAGTGGATAGAAGAATCGGACATAACAAAGTAAAAGAGGAATGCTCATGAGCATTCCTCTTTTACTTTGTTATGATATATATTTAGCAAATATGATTGCAAGCAATCATATTCGTATGTCGGATGAGAAGAATGACATACTGATTATCGAATTTCATGCGTTTCTGGGTGTGTACCTAGATTTTCAGATGGTTTAAATAATAACCCGAGATTAATGAGCCCAGAAATACCGACAATGCCATAAATAATTCTTGCGAGAGCAGAGTTTTGTCCGCCAAAAATAGCTGCTACTAAGTCAAATTGAAAAAATCCAATAAGTCCCCAGTTGACGGCACCGATTACAGTGAATACTAAGGCGATTCGTTGTAAAGTACTCATCTTAAATAGCCCTCCTTAAATGTAGAACATGAGTAAACCTTTATGCGATTTAACTCGTTTATAGCATGTTTTTCTTTTGCTGTTTTTATACATAAAAAATATATAGTATACGACATGTATACATCTATACCCCTAAATACCGGTTTTTATACGAAAAATGAACATTTTTCAAAAAATAATGATTGGTTGCGTTTACAATTCGTCAATCGCTTGATTTACAACTTTAGTTTCGCTAAAGTGAATACAGAAATACATATACATAATTGGAGGGAAAAAGATGAGCACACATGTAACGTTCGATTACTCTAAAGCATTATCGTTCATCAGTGAACACGAATTAACTTATTTACGTGATGCAGTAAAGGTATCACATCATGCAATCCATGAAAAAACTGGGGCTGGGAACGATTTCCTTGGATGGGTAGACCTTCCCCTTGCATATGATAAAGAAGAATTTATTCGCATTCAAAAATGTGCTGAAAAAATTAAAAATGACTCTGACATTTTACTTGTTATCGGTATTGGTGGCTCTTACTTAGGAGCACGTGCAGCAATTGAAATGTTAAACCATTCTTTCTACAATATGCTTTCTAAAGAACAACGTAAAACTCCACAAGTGCTATTTGTTGGACAAAACATTAGCTCCACTTATATGAAAGATTTAATGGATGTACTAGAAGGCAAAGACTTCTCTATTAACGTAATTTCCAAATCAGGTACAACAACAGAACCTGCAATCGCATTCCGTTTATTCCGTAAATTATTAGAAGACAAATACGGAAAAGAAGAAGCGCGTAAACGTATTTATGCAACGACAGATAAGGCGCGTGGCGCTTTAAAAACATTAGCTGACGAAGAAGGTTACGAAACATTCGTAATTCCAGATGATGTTGGTGGACGCTTCTCTGTATTAACGCCAGTTGGATTATTGCCAATTGCTGTTAGTGGTTTAAGCATTGAAGAAATGATGCAAGGGGCAGCGGCTGGTTGCAATGATTTTGCAAAATCAGAACTGGAAGAAAATCCAGCTTATCAATATGCGGTTGTACGAAATGCGTTATATAACAAAGGGAAAACGATTGAAATGCTTGTTAACTATGAACCAGCACTTCAATATTTCGCTGAGTGGTGGAAACAACTATTTGGTGAAAGTGAAGGGAAAGATCAAAAAGGTATTTTCCCATCTTCAGCAAATTTCTCTACCGACTTACACTCATTAGGTCAATACATCCAAGAAGGACGTCGTGACTTATTTGAAACAGTTCTAAAAGTAGGTAAACCTACACATGAACTAACAATTGAATTAGATGAGAGCGATTTAGACGGTTTAAACTATCTTGCTGGGAAAACGGTGGACTTCGTAAATACAAAAGCGTACGAAGGTACATTATTAGCACATAGTGATGGCGGCGTGCCAAACTTAATCGTTAATATTCCAGAATTAAATGAGTATACATTCGGTTACCTTGTATATTTCTTCGAAAAAGCATGTGCGATGAGTGGCTATCTATTAGGTGTAAATCCATTTGATCAACCAGGTGTCGAAGCATATAAGAAAAACATGTTTGCTTTACTTGGAAAACCAGGATTCGAAGAACTAAAAGCAGAATTGGAAGAGCGTTTAAAATAAAGAAAACTGTTAGGGCATGTCCCTAACAGTTTTTTTCTTTTGACGGTATGAATCACCAATATATTCTTACTAGAACGGGTATGCTAATGAAAAATGTATTAGAAGGGTGAATGATATGATTCCGATTCAATCCGATTTAGAAGGTCGTCTATATGCTCTTTATCAACTAGAGGAAACGTTAAAGCCGCTTGGCTACAATATAGGTGGAAATTGGGAGTATGATAAAGGATGCTTTGATTACAAACTGGATGAAGAAGATGGATATCAATTTTTAAGATTGCCATTTACAGCTGTGGAAGGAGAGCTTGATGTTCCAGGTGTGGTCGTTCGTCTTGGAACACCTTATCTTCTTTCGCATGTGTATCAAGACGAACTAGATGATCAAGTAAACATGTTTGCAGCTGGAACAAGCGGACTAGATCAATTTGCAGAACCGAAAGATGCTGATGGGCATATAAAAAGAAAGTATATAGAGATTGGTAAAGCATTCGTGCAAGAAATAGAAAGACATCTTATCAATGATGAATGACAATCAAAATATCACTTTTAAGAATTACTAATGTGCGAACAGGGTTAATATGAAATTGTTCATCGCGTTTTACACCCAGCAACAGAATATTTTGTTTTAAAAGGAAATTACTACATCCTTCAAATGTTTTTCCAACATATGATGGTGGCACCTGCATTAACTGTAATTTACTTTCTGAGAGCTCGTTATAGAGCGTGAACAATACACCTGAAATAGACGGGAATAAAAGAGAAGCAGTAAAAACATAGCTGGTTAACTTGTTTCCTTCTATAATTTCCGTCGCTCCTGCTCTTGTTGCATTTTGAATTTGTTCTGAGGTTAAGAGTTCAGCAATGCAATGAATATGTGGATTTAATCCTTTTGCGGTTAAAATGTTTAAAATAGATTGCGTATCCGCTAAAGTTTCATTTTTTTCTTTATCTGCTGTGATTAAAATGGTATGTGCTGTTTTTATGTTGGCTTTTAACAAAGTTTCATCGTGATGTGGGCATCCTTTAATAAATTCTAGATGATGGAATGGCTTTGGGAGCAAGGAAAGTGTTTCATCTACTAAGACAATATCCAGATTTGGATTTAATGTAGACATTTGACTTACAACTTGTTTTGCTCTTTCATTCCAACCTACAATAATCATATGACCATTAGAAGAAGCTGCCTCCTCTCCTGTGATCTTCATATATTGCTTATTCATCATTTCTGTAGCGAATAAGATCATAAAATAAGAGCAAAAGCCTGTCCCTAATAAAATTAAAAGCATACCGACTATTTTTCCTATAGGTGTATGAGGGACATAGTCACCGTAACCAACAGTAAAAATTGTAACGAGAGACCACCATATACCATCTAACCATGTAGAAAAATATGTAGGCTCTAGTTTATATATGATAAAGCCAAAAACTGTAGTGAGTATAACAATAAAACAAATTAATCGAAAAATAATAGAATCACGAAAGGTGTCTATTAGGTTTGCTGGTGGTTTCAAAATATTTCTCCTCCTACATATAAAGCTATAATCATTGTTACCATTATCAAAAAAAGAAAAACACCTAAAAAATAATCAAAGAAGATTACTCTCTCTACCACGTAGAGATTGATCTTCTTTTCAATTCTGTTCTGTATAGTGACAAAAAGTTAGTAGGAGGTATTTAAATACTTTCAACTTCTGTTTGTTGGACACTATCGAGGTGTTGTAAGGTGTAGTAAACATCGGTTGTATGTGTTTTTTGATCTACGGATAGTTTTAAATGTAACAGGTGTGAGCTATTTTCTAATGTTTTCAGTTTCATATTCTTTACTTTTATATCCATAGCTTTAATTTCTTCGATAACAGTTGAAATATTATTCATATTGCGCACAACAAGTTTAACAGCGATATCTCGTTGTCGTAATGACCTGGGTCCTAGAAATTGCATTGTTAAAGGAATTAATTCTACACTTATCATAAGAAAAAACATGCCGAAAACTGCTTCGATATAAAAACCAGCTCCAAC